>JAFAWZ010000226.1 GCA_019241495.1 Acidimicrobiales bacterium
GACCTTCCCCGGCTGCCACATCCACGCCCGCCCCATCGGGGTGTTCCGGATGCAAGACGAGGCCGGGGTCGACGCCAAGGTGCTGTGCGTGATCGACAGCGACCACCGCTGGGACCATGTCCAGGAACTGCACGATCTGCCCGAGCACCAGCTCAAGGAGATCGCCCACTTCTTCGAGATCTACAAGGACCTCGAGCCGGGGAAGGAGACCTTCACCCGGGGTTGGGAAGGGCGGGGGGCGGCCGAGTCGGAGGTCGAGCAGGGCCGGGCCCGGTTCCTCGCCGGGCGCTCTAGCTGAAAGATCAGTCCGAGGACGCCACGCCGGCCAGCCCGGCCACTATGTCGAAGGCCTGCCCCACGGTCTGGAGCTGCTCAGGGTCCACATCGGGGATCTTTATTGAGAAGGCGTCGTTCAGGGCCAAGGTGATCTCCACCACGGCCAGGCTGTCCGCGTCGAGGTCCTCGCGCCAGCGGGCGCCGACGGTCACCTCGGCCGGCTCGATGTCGAGGACTTCCGCCACGCAACCCTGGAAGGTGTCGAATGCCTCTCCTCGATCCATCCCGCCAAGTTAGTCGGTGAAGGGGTCGCTCCCCCGGTTACCAGGCAGTGCGTATGGTGTCGGGCTATGCCCGGACTGCTCGATGGCAAGCGCATCCTCGTCACCGGGGTGCTGACCGATGACTCTCTCGCCTACTCGGTGGCGGAGCTGGCCCAGCGCCAAGGCGCCGAGATCGTGCTGACCGGCGCGGGCCGGGGCATGTCGCTGACCAAGCGGGTGGCCCGGCACCTGCCCGACCCCCCCGACGTCCTCGAGCTCGACGTCACAGTGGCCGGGCACACCGAGGCCGTCGCCGCCGCCATCGAACAACGATGGGGCCGCCTCGACGGCATGCTCCACTCCATCGGCTTCGCCCCGTCCTCGTGCCTGGGCGGCGGATTCCTCGCCGCGCCCTGGGACGACGTGAAGGTGGCGATCGAGATCTCCGCCTACTCTCTCAAGGTCCTGGCGGCCGGCTTTCGGGCCCTGATGCAAGCGGCGGGCGGGGGCTCGATCGTCGGCCTCGACTTCGACGCCCGCGTGGCCTGGCCGGGCTACGACTGGATGGGCGTGGCCAAGGCGGCGCTGGAATCGACGGCCCGTTACCTCGCCCGGGACCTGGGGCCCGACCGGATCCGGGTGAACCTGGTCGCAGCCGGCCCGGTCCGCACCATGGCGGCCAGGTCGATCCCGGGATTCAGCGCCTTCGAGGAGGCATGGGACGGCCGGGCCCCGCTCGGGTGGAGCGTCACTGACCCCTCGCCGGTGGCCCAGGCCTGTGTGGCTCTCCTGTCGGACTGGTTCCCGGCGACGACCGGCGAGATGGTTCACGTCGATGGCGGCTTCCACGCCATGGGGGTCTGATCCGCCATGGCGAGAACCGTGCTCGTGACCGGCGGCAACCGCGGCATCGGCCTGGCTACCGCCGAGCTGTTCCGGGCCCAGGGCGACAACGTGGCTGTCACTTACCGCCGCGACGCCCCGGACGGTTTTCCGGCTGTCCGCTGCGACGTGACCGACCCCGAGCAGGTCGAGCAGGCGTTCGCCGAGGTCGAGGAGAAGATCGGCCCGGTCGAGGTCCTCGTGTCGAACGCCGGGCTGAACCAGGACCAGCTCCTCCTGTCGATGAAGGAAGACGCCTGGGCCGCGGTGCTCGATACCAACCTCTCGGGTGCGTACCGGGTGGCCCGCCGGGCGACTTCCAAGATGATCCGGGCCCGGTGGGGGCGGATGATCTTCGTGTCATCGGTGGTGGCGCTCACCGGCTCGCCCGGCCAGACGAACTACGCCGCTTCGAAGGCCGGCCTGGTCGGCTTCGCCCGCTCCCTGGCCCGAGAGATCGGCGGCCGGGGGGTGACCGTCAACGTGGTCGCCCCGGGCTTCGTAACCACTGACATGACAGCGGAACTGTCAGCATCGCGGCGCGACGAGATCCTCGCCCAAGTTCCCCTGAAGCGGATGGCCTCACCCGAGGAGGTGGCCGCCATGATCGGCTTTTTGGCATCGGAGGAGGCCGGGTACGTCACGGGAGCGGTCCTGCCGGTCGACGGCGGTCTGGGGATGGGACATTGACGGAAAAAGGGCTACCTGATCCGGCCGACGTTCTACCCCACCGGCCGCCGTTCCTGTTCGTCGACGAGGTCGTCGACATGGTGCCGTCGAAATCAGCGCGGGGCCTGTGGCGGCTGAGCGGGGACGAGCCCTTCTTCGCCGGGCACTTCCCGGGTCGGCCGACCCTTCCGGGCGTGCTGATGGTGGAGTCCCTCGCTCAGCTCGGTGCCATCGCGGTGCTCTCCGACGAGACTTACTCCGGGAAGCTCCCGCTCTTCGGGGGGATCGACAAGGCCCGCTTCCGCCGCCAGGTCGTACCAGGCGACACGCTCGAGCTGGAGGTCGAGCTGGACCAGATGGGAGCCAGCGCCGGCAAGGGCCGCGGCACCGCGACCGTTGACGGCAAGATCGCCTGTCAGACCTCGCTTTTCTTCGTCATCGTCCCCGCCCGATGACGAGGGTGGCATTGTGGCCACCGAAGCCGAAGCTGTTGGTCAGCGCCACGTCGACCTGTGCCGCCCGGGCCTGGTTGGCCACGTAGTCCAGATCGCAGTCCGGGTCCGCGGTCTCCTGGTTGATCGTCGGCGGCAGCGTGGCGGAGTTGAGGGCGAGCAGGCACACGCCGGCTTCGAGCGCTCCGGCCGCACCGAGCGTGTGTCCCGTCATGGACTTGGTGGAGGAAACAGCCGGCATTTTTTCCCCGAACACCCGCTTCAGCGCGATGGTCTCGATCCGGTCGTTGGGTGGCGTCGAGGTGCCGTGCGCGTTGATGTAGCCGACTGCGCCAAGTGCCACCCCCGCGTCGGCCAGCGCCATCTCCATGGCCCGGGCCGCGCCCTCGCCTTCGGGGTGCGGCTGGGTCATGTGATAAGCGTCGGAGGTGGCGCCGTAGCCGAGGACCTCGCCCAGGATCGGTGCTCCCCGGCCGAGGGCACGGTCCCGATCCTCGATGACGAGAGCAGCCGCCGCCTCGCCCATGACGAACCCGTCGCGCCGGGCGTCGAACGGTCTCGACGCGGCCTCCGGACCGTCGTTGCGGGTCGACAGGGCCTTCATGGCCGCGAACCCGGCCATTCCCACCCGGGTGACCGCAGCCTCGCTCCCCCCGCACACCACGGCGTCGACCCGGCCGGCCCGGATCAGGTCCACGCTCTCCCCGATGGCCTGGGCCGACGCGGCGCACGCTGTCACGGCGCAGGAGCTGTAGCCCTTGATGCCCCACTCCATGGCCACGTGGCCGGCGACCATGTTCGGGATCATCATGGGCAGGACGTAGGGGCTCACCCATTCCGGGCCCCGGGCGTTGAGCACCGCGGTGCCCTCCTCCAGGGAGCGGATGCCGCCGATGCCGGTACCCCACACCGTGCCGATGCGCTCGGCGTCGGATGCCACGTCGAGGCCCGCCTGGCCGATGGCCTCGGCCGCCGCCACCAGCGCGAGCTGCCCGACCCGGTCGAGGTGCTTGGCCCGCCTGCGGCCGAACGCGATCTCGGGCTCGAAACCGGGCACCTCGGCCGCGATCCGCACCGGGAAGTCGGTCGCGTCGAAGTGGGAGATCTTCACCACCCCGGAGCGGCCGGCGATCAGCGCCGCCCAGGTAGAGGCGGTGTCGAGGCCCAACGGGGTGATCATCCCCAACCCAGTAACCACCACCCGGCGACGACCCACGGCCCGACATCCTACGGAAACGGGGCGATGAGGTAGAGCGGTTCGCACTGCTGGTAGAACATCTGCTCATGGCCAAGGCGACGAGCGCCCCCCAGAACGCGTACCCGGAGACGCTCGGCTACCGGCTCAAACGCTCCTTGCTCGGGCCGCCCCTCGTCACCGAGGCGCTGGAGAACGAGCGGCTGAGCAACCCGGTCGCCATGGGCGTGCTCAGCTGCGACATGATCTCCTCGTCGGCCTACGGGACCGAGGAGATGCTGACCGTCCTGGTGCCAGCGGTGGGGGCAGCGGCGTTCTCGCTGGTCCTCCCGGTGACGGCCGCCATCTTGGTCATCCTCATCATCGTCACGCTGTCCTACCGGGAAGTGGTGATGGTCTACACCAAGGCGGGCGGCTCCTACGTGGTCGCCCGGGAGAACTTCGGGGTCTACGTGGCCCAGTTCTCGGCGGTGGCGTTGTTGATCGACTACACGTTGACCGTGGCGGTGCAGACGGCCGCCGGCACCGCGGCGGTGACCTCGGCGTTGCCCGCGCTGGCCCACGAGAGCTACCAGACCGGTATCTCGGTGGTCGTCGTGGCCCTGCTCATGTGGGGCAACCTGCGGGGCATCCGGGAGGCGGGGAAGACCTTCGCCTTCCCGACGTACTTCTTCATCTTCTCGCTCGGCCTGGTCGTGTTGATCGGGCTCTTCAAGGTCGCGACCGGACACATCGGTGTCTACAACGACCACGTCGCGGGTGCCTTCAACCTGGGCCACCCCGGAGGCGGAGTGCTCGAAGGGGTCTCCGTGTTCATCCTCCTGCGGGCCTTTGCGAACGGCGGCTCCTCCCTCACCGGTCTGGAGGCCATCTCCAACAGCGTCTCGGTCTTCAATCCTCCCGAGGGCCACAACGCCCGCAAGGTGCTCGGCTGGATGAGCACCACCCTCGGGGTGCTGGTGGCCGGCGTGTCCATACTCGCCCACTACACCCATGCCATCCCCTACCTGGTGGGCTCGCCGACGGTCATCTCGCAGGTCGCCAAGGCCGCTTTCGGCAGCAGCTTCTGGGGCCACACCGGCTACTACATGGTCCAGGTCGCCACCATGCTCATCCTCTGGACAGGGGCCAACACCAGCTTCAACGGTTTCCCCTTCCTGGCCAACTTCGTCGCCGAGGACCGGTTCCTGCCCCGCCCGTTCACGAGGCGGGGCCACCGCCTGGTGTTCTCGAACGGGATCATCTTCCTCGGTCTGGTGGGCATCGGCCTGCTCTTGATCACCCGGGCCAAGGTCGACAAGCTCGTCAGCCTCTACGCCATCGGCGTGTTCTGCGGGTTCACGATGGCGGGCAGCGGCATGGTCAAGCACCACCTGCGGGAAAGGGAACCGGGCTGGCGCTACAAGGCGGTCATCAACGGGTCGGCGGGAGTCCTCTCGGCGATCGTCGTTGTCATCTTCGCCGTCACCAAGTTCACCGAGGGGGCGTGGGCCGTCGTCGTGCTGTTCCCCACCCTCATGTACCTCCTCATCCGGACCCACCGCCAGTACCAGGCGGAGGCCCGCATCCTCGGCGAAGGCGCAGCCGAGGCGGCGGTGGAGGCTCGCCCCCTCCCCCGCCATGTCGCCTTCGTGTTGGTCGACAGCCTCGACCTGGCCACGGCCCGGGCCATCCAGTACGCCCGGAGCCTCTCGGTTGACGACCTGAGAGCCGTCCACTTCGTGCTCGACCCGGTGCGGGCCCAGCGCATCGCCGACCGCTGGGTGCGCCTCGGCCTGAGCCGCCTCCCCCTCGACCTGATCGACTGCCCGGATCGGCGGGTCGACCGGGCTGCGTTGGAGATGGCCATCGAGGCCAGCGCGGACGGCCAGACCGAGGTGAGCGTGCTGATGCCCCGGCGCGCTTACCGTTTTGGCCTGGGCCGGATCCTGCACAGCTCCACGGGTGAGAGCATCGCGGCGTCGATCAGCCGGCTCGACCATGTGAACGCCACGATCGTGCCCTTCGATGTAAGCGACCTGGGGCGGCTGGGCGACCGGGCCAGGAAGAAGAAGGTCCCGCCCTCGGAGGGCGAACAGGCCGAACAGAAGATCGACGAGGAGCGGCTGCCGAGACTCGATGGCGCGACCCCGATCTCGCAGCTTCACTCCCGCCAGCAGGCCAAGGTCGCGGGCCGGGTCAAGTCGGTGACTGTTCAACCCTGGGGTGACACCGCCTCGCTACAGGTGCAGCTGACCGACGACCATGACCGTATGACGATCGTTTTCCTGGGTCGCCGGCAGATCGCCGGGCTGACCCCGGGCTGCCGCATCGTGGTGGACGGCACCGTCGCCGAGCTCAAGGGGCACAAAGCGATGATCAACCCGCACTACGAGTTCGTGTCCAACGGGCGCGACGCGGAGTAGATCCAGTTGTCGTTTGACGGAGCGGCGTACCAGGCCCGCTTCGACGAGCTGGCCCGAGGCGGAATGGACGTTCACGGCGAGGCCGCCTTCGTTCGCACCTTCGCGCCGAGGGCCGTGCTCGACGCTGGCTGCGGAACCGGTCGGGTGGCCATCGAGCTGGCCCGGCACGGGATAGAGACCGTCGGGGTGGACGTGAGCCCGTCGATGATCGCCGAGGCCCGGCGCCAGGCCCCCGCCCTCGAGTGGATCGAAGCGGACCTCGCCGGCTTGCGTCTCGGCCGGGTCTTCGACGTGGTGGTGCTGGCGGGCAACGTCCCCCTCTTCTGCCCAGCCGCCCGCCGGGCCGAGCTGGTTGCGTCGTGTGCGCTCCATGTCGCTCCAGGTAGATGCTTGGTAGCCGGGTTCCAGCTCGACCGGGACTACACGCTGCGGAAGTACGACTCGAGCTGCACCGGCGCGGGGCTGGCGCTGGAGAGTCGGTGGGCGACGTGGAGCGGGGAACCTTTTTCCGATGGGGGCGGGTACGCGGTGAGCGTGCACCGCCGCCCGGCGTAGCCCAGCCGCCGGTTCAGGCCTGGTCCTCGGGGTCGAGCGCGTCGACCAGCCGCTTCGGAGCGACAGCCCGAAACGCCTCGCGGCACACCACGGCGACCTCCGCCCAGTCCACGTGGCCGTCCAGGCGCATGCCGAGCCATCCCCGGTGCCCGACGTAGGGCGGGCGGAAGAACCGCTCCGGTTCGCTCGTCACCATCTCCTGCTGGGCACCGGGCGGGGCGGCACACCACAGGTGGGGGAAATGGTGGTCGTGGTGGCCGCCGGCCCAGAGCATGAGGAACTGCTTTCCGGCGAAGAAGGCGGGCGCACCGTGGCTCTGCCGTTCGGTGGCACCGGGCAGGACCAGACAGATGGCGCGCACCCTGGCCTCCACGTCCTTGGCCGGATCGTTCACGATTTCCTCCTTGTGTCAGTGGCCGGTGCGGGCCAGGACCAGCCCGACGCCAACGGCCGCCGTGCACCACGAAAGCTTGATCAGCGCACCTTCGAGCGGGCGCAACAGGACGCCTTTCGAGATCTCCCGTCGCAGCCCCGCTGCATAGACCTTCTCCCCTTTGACCGATAGCACCCGGCGCCTGAGGTCACGCGCCTCGGTACTGAGCTGGCGTTGGGCACTCGACAGACCGTACGCGAATACCGCGCCGGCCACGGCGGCGGGGCGAATCGTCGATGCCTGCGCGAAGTACGCGGTCAGGAGCGGGAAAGAACCCCACCCGAGGGCGAAGATCACCCCGTTGTGCAAACGGCCGTCGAGCAGCTCGAGGTTGTAGACGACCACCAGCCCGACGCCCACCACGATGAAGACCGCCAGGCCCCAACCGACCCGGTCGACTCCGAACCCGCCCAGCACGACGGCACCTGCGATGGAGAGAACGGAGACGGCGACCAGCGTCGAAGCGGGGATCTTCGTACCCAAGGGGCGTCCTTGCAGCTCGTCGAGGGCGTGGGCGGCCACCCCGACGGCCAACCCGAAGGCGAGAAGGGTGGCGAGCAGCCGTTCGACCGAGAAGTGGGGGGCCAGACCGGCGCCGATGAGGACATAGCTCAGGTGCCAAGCCGTGTACGGGGGATGCAGGAGGGTGAACCAGTCCCGCCATCGTCGGGGTGCGGGCGAATACCACGCCGGCCGGGCTTCGGGCGCGTCGTCAGCCATGGGCCGCCGCCTTCCCTAGTGCCGCACTCTTCCTGCCTGACATGACCAGGCCCCCGCCCAGGCTCATGCGCCTGGTCAGCACGTCCTCGATGCCCGCCCTCCGCCAGGCGTCGGCATGCCAGGAGACCGGGTAGCGCCGGTAGTGCCCGGAGATGGACGGGCCGAGGAAGCGGCCCACCCGGAACCACTCCCTCCCGCCGGTCAGGTACCCCGCCGCGGGCAGCACCACCTCGGTGTAGAGCAGCCACAGCGGGTGCCACACCGGCCCCGCTGGCACCAAGAACTCCAGGCTGGCCACGGCGCCGCCCGGCTTGACCACCCGAGCCATCTCCTGGAGCGTGGCTTGCGGATCGGCGACATAGCGCAGGAGGTAGGTGAAGCTCAGCGCGTCGAAGGTCCCCGACCGAAACGGCAACTCCTCGGCCCGGCCCACCACCAGGGCAATGCGTCGGCCGTAACCGAGTCGGGCGACCTTCTGCTTCCCGGCGCCCAGCATCTCCGGCGTCAGGTCGACCCCGGTCACCCGGGCCCCGGTCCTCGAGGCCAGCTCGATTGCCACGCCAGCCGGGCCGGTCGCCACATCGAGCACCGATCCGGGCGACGAAGCCGCCAGCGCGTCGATCATGGCCCGCCGCCAGCGCCGGTTCTGACCCAGGGAGAGCACCTCGGCGAGCACGTCGTAGCGGTCAGCCAGCCCATCGAACAGCTCTCGGGCGAAGTGGGGCGAGTCCATCACGCAGCTCGACGTGACTGTACCGGGCTCGGAGGATGGAGAGTGCGGCCGTCGTCTGAGCTGGTCAAGCCGGCTATGTCTACTACTTGGCAATATCAAGTAACGCGCCGGCGCCATGCTGCGACCCGACGATCACCGAACCCCACCCTCTCGAAGGCGGATAGGACCCGTGAGTAGCCCACGATCAGGCGTTCCCGGGATGACCCCCGCATGGGTTCCGCCTGGGATTCAGGGGTTTCAACGTAAGGGGCAGGCTTGACCCCGATCGGATTGCATAATGCTATACTAATCGCATGGCGCAACTCGTTACACGGGTGGATGATCGGCTCTTGGCGGACGTCGACAGCCTGGTGGACGAAGGACTCGCGACAAGTAGGTCGGACGCGGTGCGAATCGGTCTCGAAGCACTCGTCGAGCGACACCGTCGACATCGCATCGGACAGTCCATCGTGGATGCCTACCGCAAACACCCGCAGAACACAGACGAGCTGGCCGGGCTAGACAAAGCCACTCGCGCTCTCGTCGACGAGGAGCCGTGGTAGCCACACCAGCACAAGGAGAGATCTGGTGGGCCGAAGCCGAGGACAAACGCCGACCGGTTCTCGTGGTCACTCGTAGCGAAGCAGTCGCGGTATTGACCGGAGTTGTCGTCGCCCCAGTCACTCGAACCGTTCGAAACATCCCGACCGAGGTCCCACTTGGGGAGGAAGAGGGCCTCCACGTCGACTGTGTCGCCTCGTTCGACAATCTGCAACGCATTCTGCGTTCTGCCCTCGTCGAGCGGATCGGACAGCTAGGTCATCGGCACCAGGAGATCTGCGACTCGCTGCAAGCACTCGCTGATTGTTAAGGTACGCCCAATCTCGCACGCCTCGTCTCCTCATACCGCAGCGTCTGGGGCGGGGCGGTTCGGCGTTCACATTCAGGGGCACAACTGTCAGGCACGGGCAGTGCCCGGTGGTTTGCGATTTGGCGGCAGTCCTGTCGCGCTGATCAGCGCGGGTCGGGCCGATCGATATTCCAGTGCCGTCCGCCTTGGCAATACCAGCCTTCGTCACCTGCGGGCATGATCATGAACCGGCTGACGCGCCGCTGACCGCCCTCCTCATCTCCGTACAGGAGCTCGATGGTGAAAGGGGAGCGCTCGTCCATGCACCGCAGGATGTCATGTCGAACCGGATCATCGGTCTGGCGGATCGCTCCCTCCCAGAAACCGGTACCTCCGGGAGGCACGTAGAGGTCGATGGTCAGACGACGAAAGTCGGGTGGTTCGGCGTGCCGGACGTCGCTCAGGGCCAGCCCGGATCTAGGGAACCAACCATGGAGCAGAGCCAGGCCGGAACCAACGTTGCGCAAGCTCATGGCCAAGTAGATCACGCCGTCCTCCTCCTCGACGACGGACCGTCCACCGTCCACCTGAGCGACGTGCCGGTCGTTCCAGAGCACTTTGTGAGCCGGATCGTCGAACAAGGAGGGCACAAGCAATGGTCGCAAACCCGTGAGCAGCGCCGTCTCGGCCACCCGTGCCGAGCGGTTCGACGATCGCACTGCTGAGAAGGTGGCCGCGGCAAGGATCAAGGTGCCGCCGGCAGTGGCGAGCGAGGAGACCGTCTGCCAGTCAGCCATTCGACCAACCTAATCAGGGGACAGGGTGACCGTCGTTGCAATTGCCAGTCTGAAGCGGATCGTTCCGGACGAACAGCGCTGAAAGCAACATCGACTATCACTGGTCATTTGGAAGCCATCGCTGCCAGCTGCCACCGGGCGTCGACCTGGGCTGCGACGACGGCCTGCTGACCCGCCAGCTCCATCGCTGTGGGATCGAGCAGGTCATCGGCATCGACGTGCACGACTCTTCCCTTGAGGCGGCCAAGACCCATGCGAACGCCGACGGCATCACGTGCATCTTGGACGACGTGCTTGTCTCCGTTCGAGTCGGCCAGCTTCGATCTCGTCACGGCGGTGAGCGTTCCCAGATATCGCCCTCGTCGCAATCTGAGTTGATACTCTTCACACGGAATCACATCGCGAGTTTTGCTCGCGGTCGGGCAAGAGGGGACAAGATTCCTATGGAAACGTCCACTAAGCGTTCGCTCGCCTATGGCGGTCTGCTTTTTGTGGCGATCGTGGTCGTAGCGGTGGTGATTGCCAGCCCGCCGAGCACGAATGCCACGGCCGACAAGGTGATGTCCTACTACCACGCCCATCAGGGCATAACCTATGCGAGCGCGTACCTGATCACGCTCGCAGTCCTCGTGGGCATTCCGTACTTCTGGTTTCTCCGCGAACATTTGGCCCGGACCGCTACCGAAGGCCGGAAACTGCTCACCATCGGCTTCGCTGGTGCCATCCTTTTCGCCGTGTCCGGCCTGCTCGGCGCCGGCATGAAGTTCGTGCTCGCAGACGGAAGCCACGCCGGCAATATTCCGAGCGCCACCCTCCAAGCGCTCAACTTGCTACAACAGGACTTCAACACGCCCGCCAACGCAGCCGGGACAGCTCTCTTCTTGATCCCTACCGGTCTGGCCATCGTCCGAGCCGGCGGTCTGCCACGCTGGCTGGGTTGGGTCGGGATCGTACTCGGCATCATCTCTGCGACCGGCTTCGCCGGCCCCATCGGCGTCGGGCTGTGGATCCTGGCCGCCAGCATCACCACGCTGGTCCAACGACACCCACGGTCGGCAGCCGCTCCAAACTCAAACCCTGCCCCCTAGAGCGAAGGCATATAGGTCCACTGCCCTGGCGGTCCCGCACCCGACCACCAGCCGTACAAAAAGAGCACCGGACGGTCCTACGCACAGGTCCCTGCGACAAGGCGATGGAAGATCGAGTGGCCCATCCCTTCGAAAACGGGATCACCCCCAAGCACGCCGAGCGACTCGGGTCGCACGGGTCCACGGCGGACAAGCCCGGCGTTCGTATACGCGGCAGGACCATGTGCGTCACCGGAGAATGCGATGCCCCCTACAGGTCGCAGGAACCAGCGCGTACGGGCCGAAGTGCCAGGAGAGGTTGACAGCATGGTGCTCACATAGGGATTCGGGATGATTCTGCATGCTTGAGGACTGCCCGTAGCAGCCGACCACGGATCCGACCCTGGGGTGTCTAACGCCATCGAGAGGAGCCTGCGATCCCATTGACCGCTCGCCACGTGATCGCTAGATGCGGTGGTTGCCCGTTGGGATAACAACGCTTGATCCAGATGACGCCTCGGAGTCGAATACGTAGGTGGAGAATCCGTTTGCCAAGAGAGGAGCAGGTATGGCAGGCAAAGCCGTAGCGAAGTCAGCGAGCCAGGGTCAGGCCATCTGGATGTTGGGTGGCCTCTACGAGCTGCTGCTCTCAGGTGACGAGACAGATGGCAAGACGACGGTCGTGCAGTTCACCATCCCGGTCGGTGCGGCGCCACCGTTGCACACTCACAACTGCGACGAGACGGTCTATGTGATCGACGGCACGCTCAGATACCACATCGACGGCGAGATCTTCGAAGGAGGTCCCGGTTCCATCTTTCACATCCCCGCGGGCGTCGAGGAGAACTTCGAACCCACCAGCCTGCTGAAGATCATCGGCGTGTACCACGGCGGCAGCATGGACAAGTTCTTTGCCGAGGCAGGCGAACTGGCAAAGAGTCGACAAGTGCCGCCAGCGCCGTCGTCACCGCCAGACCTTGAGCGCGTCGCCGAGATAGGCGCACGCCACGGCCTTGTCTTGATCCCGGCCGCCTGACCAGTCGGGAGCACCCCTCAGATCGACACCGCGAAAGGAGAACTGATGCCAAACGGCACAGAACGGGCTAAACGGTTCTTTGAGGAGAGGTGCAACCAGCGCAGGTTGGAGATCGCGGCTGAGATCATGACCGCGGACCACCGCTATTTCGACCCGAATGTCACCGCCGAGACCGGCCCCGAAGCGATGGCTCAAGTGGTCAATGTGTACCAGGACGGACGCCGGTCAGCATAGGGAGAACCATGATCTCGAGTCCATAGTGATGTCCGCCGGAAGCGTCACTTCTCGAGGAGCCTGAGGGCCAAGCGGCGACCTCGCTTTTGTCCGATGGCCAAGGCGATCCATACCCGGAAGAGGGCGTCGATGAGTTCCTCCTGGTCCTGGCCTACGTAGATAGGCCGCAATCCCACCGACTGAATGACATTGGCGACAATCTGCTGATCCTGCTCGGGAGCAGAGAAGAACATGTCGGCGGGACCATCCGCGAAGACCGGGTCCGCCATGTTCTCCCCTCCCAGCGTGTTGAAAGCCCGGGCATAACGCACTGAAGGAGGCAGGGCCGCCCGGCTATTGGCCACAGGAGCTCCCATCTGGTTGGTCGCGTCGATAACCAACTTGCCCACCAAGGCTGCCGAGTTCTCCGTTGCCAAGTCGGCAACCGCGGCACCGGGCAGTGCCAGGATGATCACCTCGGCGCTCGCGAGGACAGAAGACACAGCGGCGATCGAGGCCCCTTCTGCGGTGAGCTCGAGCTCCTCCCGCTCAGGGTGGCGGGAACCGAAAGTCACGTTGTGGCCGGATCGGGCCAGAGCACGGCCAAGGATACTCCAATGAAGCCCGTCCCTACAATGGCGATCTCCACAAACTGACCTTAGTGCCTGCGACCGGACCTGAGTAAACGAAGAGGAGGCGGCGGCATCACTGCATGTCAGAACACTGCCTGGCGGCACTGGGCAATTTGACTCAGAGTGAGATGCCGCCGCCTCCTCTTCGTCCAAGTAGTCCGGTCGCAGGCGCTTACCGCCATCAGCCCACAACGCCCACCGTCTCGGCATGAACCACCCAGAATCCGCCGAGACTCAGGCGCCACGTCCGATTTGCCGGCGGTCGGGGCCCCCGTTTGTATTTGTCAGCTGACGGTAATCTGGGGCACCTGTCCCTGACGTCGAGTAGAGGCCGTACGCTTGGATAGTGATCGTTCCTGACACGAAGGACTGGACATGGGTACTCGAACGCCGGTGTCCCCAATGTGGCTTTGACGCGTCCGCCGTGTTCGCACCCGACGTCCCCGGCATGATCCGCGAGAACATTGTGGCTTGGAACGATCTTCTGGTGCTCGGCGCGGTCCGTCGCGGGCGCCCGGACGACCGAACGTGGTCAACGCTGGAGTACGCATGCCACGTTCGTGACGTTACCGGCGCTACTGGGAACGAGTGAGGTTGATGCTCAGCGAAGATGATCCGCTTTTCGCCAACTGGGACCAAGACACTACCGCCATCGAGGATCGTTACGACTCCCAGGAGCCCGCCTTGGTCGTCGGCGAGCTTGCCGCAGCCGCAGAGGCCCATGCCGCCCAGTTGGAAGCGGTGGACGGCGAGAACTGGCAACGCCCGGGTCGACGCAGCGATGGCGCGTCTTTCACCATGGCGACTATTTCGCGCTACATGATCCACGACCTAGTACACCATGTATGGGACGTAAGAAGACACATCATCGGAGTGAACACCGCCTGAGACGAAGTTCGCTCAGCCGGTTTCCTGGACTCGCTGCCAAGACTCGGACGCTGCAGGGATCCTCAGGTCCTTCAGCACAGTTCGAGCAGCCCAATAGCCGCAAAGCCCGTGCACCCCGGCGCCCGGAGGAGTGGCAGCAGAGCACAGATACACACCGTCGATCCCCGTGCGGTACGGGTTCCATGAGACCCTCGGGCGGAACACGGTTTGGCGGAGCGTGGCAACCCCACCACCGATATCGCCACCAAAATGGTTGGGGTTGTGCATTTCGCTCTCCCAAGCGGTGGTCGCCGTGCGAGCCATCACCAAGTCACGAAAGCCAGGCGCGAAACGCTCGATCTGGGTCTCGATCCTATCGGTCATGTCCAGAGTCGAACCAGGCGGGACATGGCAGTAGGCCCACAGCGTGTGACGACCATCTGGAGCGCGCGACGAATCGACCACCCCGGGTTGTGCGACGATGCAGAACGGCCGTTCCGGGTGAAGGCCCGCGCTCACCTCCAACTCACTCAGCGCTACCTCCTCGAAGGTGCCGCAGACATGTACGGTGCCCGCTTCCCGGCATGCCGGTGCAGTCCAGGGAACCGGCCCACTCAACGCCCAGTCCACTTTGCAGACCCCCGGCCCATAACGGAACCTTCTGAAACCTCGGCGGGCTCGCGGGCCCAGACGATTAGCTGCCATCGACACCAATTGCGTAGTCGACACGTCTAACAGAGTCGCCCGACCCGCCCGGATGTCACCCAGGTCCCTGACCCACCGCTCCGTTACCACCTCTACGCCGTAGTCGGTAAGTTCCGCGATAAGGGCATCGGCTATCCGGGCACTACCCCCCTCGACTATTGGCCAGCCTGTCGCGTGCCCTAGCATGGTGAACAGCAGAGCGAACGACCCCGTTAGTGGCGACCTCAAGGGACGCATCGAGTGTGCGGCCGCTCCACCAAACAAGGCGCGTGCCTCGTCAGTCCGAAACTGACGAACCAAGTCGCTGGCCGGAAACAAGCCGATCAGCCCGAAGCGGGCCATCCCAACCGGGCTTCGAGGTGCCGATCGCAACGGGGCCAGCACGCTCGAGAGGATGCCCTCGCAGTCCCCGACCAAAGGACTCAACAAACGGCGATACTTCCTCGCGTCGATGCCGAGGCCCGCCGCCGTATCATCTAGCGACCGTCGCAACACTGCTGCCCGTCCCCCGTCCAGTGGATGGGCCAGTACGACCGGGGAATGAAGCAAGCGTACCCCGCGTCTATCCAGGTCGACAGACCTGAAGAAACGCGACACCGATAACAGAGGATGCACCGCCGAGCAGACATCATGACGAAACCCGGGCAGCGTGACCTCCGACGTCCGGCAGCCCCCACCAGGAACGTCCGCTCCCTCATAGACAGTCACCCCAAGCCCGGCCCGGGCCAACATGACCGCAGCGGCCAGACCGTTCGGCCCCGACCCCACCACCGCTATATCGGCAACCTCACCGGCGAGCGCTCCGCTCATCTCCGAAAGTCAGCCCATCCCAAGAAGCTCGGCACATGGCAACAGTACCGAGGCAGTCGTTTCAGTACCGAGACCGTGGGACGAGACGGCCCGAGGGCCTTGGTGACGGTGTGGGCGATGGCGTCCGCCCCCACTGGGCCCACCGCTTCAGGAGGGCGGCACCATGCAGACGGCGGCGACGTCCCGTAACACCGCCTCCTTTTCCGACAGCGACGGGAGGATGACCAGTTGGTTCAGGCCGGCCTCCTCCAGCTCGGCTACCCGTCGCCGCATCTGTTCGGGCGTGGCGATGATGCACGTGGCCTCGAGCAGCTCGGCGGTGAGGAACCCGCTCTCTGACGGCTCGACCCAACAGTTGTGACCCATGTGCGCGACGAGATGGCGTTCGGCGTCGGGTAAAGCGTCCATTCGAGCGAGGTAGTCATCCCATATGTCGGACAGAAGCCCTGGTGGCCTTCGACCGAACTGCAACCACTGCTCGTAGGCGAAGTGGACCGCGGCCATGGCCATCGGCCCGCACTGGGCTCGGACTCGAGGGGAATCCGGTGCCTCTCCTGGCTGTAGCACCGAGATAGCGGTCAGAACGGCGAGTGGGAAGTGCTCCTGATCGAGGACTCGTCCCTGCTCTTTCATGGTTCTAGAGAGGCGATCACGGTAGCGGACGACATGATCGGATGTTGGGGGAAGGTTCGTGATTATGCCGTCTCCTCGGCGGACCGCTGCAGAGAGTGCCTTTGGCCCGAATGCTGAGACATATAAGGGTATTCGAGGAGAGAAGCTCACGAATCCGGCGTCTGGCATCAGGTGTCGAGTCAGAACCTCCACGCCTTGGCGCTCGGAGCGGAAGTCATCCCCGCTGAGGAGCACCCGCAACTCGGCCAGGTAGTCGTCAAAGCGGGCGGCGCTCATCGGACGGCCTCCCTCGATCCGCATGGCGGTGTGGCCGGAACCCATCCCGCAGAAAACCCGGCCGGGCGCAATGAGGTTCAATGAGGCCAACGCAGCTGCCGTGACCGAGGCTCGGCGCGTCCCGGCCACGGCCACTCCGGTACCAATCTGCATCCGAGTGGTGCGGTCAGCGATGAGAGCCAGGGTGGCATAGCAGTCCGACCACAGCATCTGGCTGTCGGCCACCCAAAAGTGGGAGTAGCCAAGTTGCTCCGCGAGGATGGCGTAGCCAACATCATCGATCTTCGCTGCCGCGCATACCCCGAAATCCACGGCCGCTTACCTGATGTCTCTGTTCAAAATCTGCCGTTCTGCACGGACCATTGGCTCAGGTTAGTCCTGCTGCGGGCCACGATAGCGGGCCTTCACCGAGCGTCGGTAACACACGACATGCGTGCATCGACCCGGCACAGCCGACGAGCAGCATGTTCGCCTTGACGCCTACACCGCTTGGAGAGGAGCGGAAGGTGTAGGGATCGAACCTGCGAAGACGGGCCGCCCGTCCGCCGATCCGGTGTTGGTCGTCATGAACATCTTTTGCCGAGGCGGAGAGACCCACGGCGATGAGACTACGACAGCACGAGGCTCGCAAATCGCGGTCGCACGTTGCGCGGTACTCCCGGGCGTCCCGACGAATAGGGCGCGAGCCCGGCTATCAATGACAACTGGGCCGTACGGTTCCGGGACGCTCGAGTTGAGCATTCTGGGACCTGTCCGATCACCGCGATCATACACGCGCCGTACACCCGCAACGTGTATGATAGGTGTATGAGCCGAGTTCGCACGAACATAGAGATCGACGACACTTACGTGCACGCAGTTATGGAGCGCTATGGCCTGCGGACCAAAACTGAGGCTGTCGACCTCGCCCTTCGCCACCTCGCTGGACAACCGATGACCCGCGACGAAGCCCTCGCGATGCGTGGCGCCAAAGCGATCGGCAAGGTGCCCGCCGACACTGGTCCTACCCGAATTCGATGATCCTCGCCGACACCTCGGCTTGGGTCGAGTACGACCGCGCCACCGAGAGCCGCGTCGATCAGCGGGTATCGGAGCTCGTCGCCAGCGACGGTCCGTTGG
>JAFAWZ010000270.1 GCA_019241495.1 Acidimicrobiales bacterium
CAGCTTCCCGGCCCGGGCGCTGATCTCCGCCCACCGGGTGTCCACTATGCGCGAGAGGGCGGCGAGCTGGCGCCGCTCGCGGACGCGGAAAGGCCGCCCCTGGCGACCGAGGATGAGAACCAGGCCGGCCGCGTCGAGATCAGCCCACGCCACGTCGTCGGGTGCCACCTCCCCCGGGCGAGGGGCAACAGAGGCGCGGCTGCCGGCGAGAAAAGCCCGCAGCCAGGCGGCGGGCGGAGCCGGGCCGACCGCCACGACGTGATCGGCCAGGTCGGGGTCAACGACGCCGGCCCAGTCGCTCTCGAAGTCCCGGAGGCTGCTGCGGACCAGGGTCCCGAGCAGCGGCTCGACCGAGCTCTGGGTCACAAGCGAAGCGGCCGTCTCCAACGCGTCGAGCCTGGGATCGGCCAGAGCGTCCGACGCCCGGCGAACGTCCTCCACGTCGACACCGTCCACCTCGGAGACCTCGGTCACGAGCAGGTCCACCAACGAGGCCGACGGCAGGTCCACGACCAGCTCGTCGATGGCTCTCCCGCCTCCGCGCTCGAGGATATCTATCCCGACCAGGTCACCTCGCACTGCACCTATCCGGCTGGCTACCGCCCCGAGGGCGCCGGGACGGTCCGGCACCCAGACCCTCAAGGTGTAGAGCGGCATCGGACAGACGGTACCAGGATCATGTGAATGGGCTGTTTCCGAACAGGGGCAGGCACTTACGCCCCCGTAGCGTTATCCGAGCTTGGTGAGCGCCCTGCGAAGGTTGCGGACCGCCTGGTTGATGCGTTTTTCGTTCTCGATCAGAGCGAACCGCACGAAGCCCTCACCACCCTTGCCGAAGCCGACGCCTGGGGAGGTGGCCACCTCGGCCTCGGTCACGAGGAACTTGGCGAACTCGAGGGAGCCCATCTCCAGGTAGGGAGCAGGGATGGGCGCCCACACGAACATGGTTCCCTTGGGCGGCTCGACGCTCCATCCGATCCGGTTCAGCCCGTCGCAGAGGGTGTTGCGCCGGGAGAAATAGATCTCGTTGACTTCTTTCGGGTACTCGCCCGCTTCGTTGAGGGTCACGATGGAGGCGATCTGGATGGGTTGGAAGGTGCCGTAGTCGAGGTAGCTCTTCAACTTCGTGAGGGCGGCCACGATCTCGGCGTTACCGACCATGAACGCGACCCGCCAGCCGGCCATCGAGAAGCTCTTGGTGAGGGTGTAGAACTCCACCGCCACGTCCTTGGCGCCCGGTACCTCGAGCACGGATGGGGGTTGGTATCCGTCGAATGCAGTGTCGGAGTAGGCGAAGTCGTGCACCAACACCACGTCGCGCTCGCGGGCGAAGTCCACCAGGCGTTCCATCCAGGCCAGATCCACGCACTCGGTGGTGGGGTTGTGGGGGAAGGAGAAGACGATGACTCGAGGCCGGGGCCAGGTGGACTCCCAGCTGTCGATGAGGTTGGCGAAGAAGTCCTGGTTCGGGCCGAGCTGTACCTGTTGGACGTCAGCGCCGGCAAACAGCGGGGCGTAGATGTGGATGGGATAGCTGGGCGTCGGCACCAGAGCTGTGTCGCCGGGGCCGACGAGGGTCCACATGAGGTGGGACAGGCCCTCTTTGGCCCCGATGGTGGTCACCACTTCAGTGTCAGGATCGAGCTCGACGCCGAAGCGGCGGAGGTAGAGGTTGCTGACCGCCAGGCGCAGCTTGGGTATGCCCCGGGAGGCGGAGTAGCGGTGGTTGCGGGGATTGCGGGCGGCTTCGGCCAGCTTCTCTACCGCGATGTCGGGGCTCGGGATGTCCGGGTTGCCGAAACCCATGTCGATCACGTCGCGCCCGGTCTGGCGGGCCTCGTCACGCAACTGGTTGATGATGGCGAACACGTAGGGCGGCAGCCCGTTGATCCGGCGGAACTCCACGGAGAAAGGTTAGTGCCGAGGGTGTAAGAGCTCCGGCGGATTAAGCCGGCAGCGACGTGGCCGCCAGCAGGGCCGCCCCGACCGCCCCAGCCCGGGCGCCCAGCTCCGCTGCCACGATGTCGATGGGGGGCCGGACCTCGCCCGCCTCGACCAGCTCGAAGAACGCCTGCCGGGTGGGCTCGAGCAGGACAGCTCCCGCTTCGACCAGGCCTCCGCCCAGCACGATGACGCCCGGGTCGAGCAGGTTCGCCAGGTTGGCCAGGCCGAGGGCCACCCACCAGGCGAACCGCTTCATGATCTCAACCGCGGCCGCGTCGCCCCCCGCCGCGGCCGCCGTGACGTGCTCGCCCTGTACCGCCTCGGGATGGCCGGCGAGGCGGGTGAGCTCTGGGGCGCGCCCGGCGACGGCCTGTTCGCGGCCTACCTCACCGAGACCGGCCCCCGATGCGAAGCGCTCCCAACATCCCCTCTTGCCACACGGGCAGGGAGGTCCGCTCGGGTCGACCACCATGTGGCCGAATTCCGCCGAGAAGCGGCTTGCGCCCTCGATCAACCGGCCGCCGCTGACGATCCCACCTCCGATGCCGGTACCCAGGGTGACCATGAGCATGTCGGGATGGCCGCGGCCGGCGCCCCTCGTGTGCTCGGCCCAGCACGCCGCGGTGGCGTCGTTGCCGATCCAGAAGCGGCAAGCCGGCTCCGCTTCTCGCAGCGCGCCGCCCAAGGCCGTGCCGGCCGCCCCGGGCAGATTGGGGGCGAACACGAACCGGCCGTCCCGGTCGACCAGGCCTGGGACACCCAGCCCCACCGAGGCGGGGCGGCGCCCCGGCCCACTCAGCCGGGCCGCGGCGGCGAGCACATCGCGCACCAGCTCGGGACCGGTGCACGGGCTGGGATGCTCGGGGTCGGCGACGTAGCTCCCGTCCGGCTCCAGCCGCAAGGCCAAGAGCTTGGTCCCTCCCACATCGATACCGATGGCCGGCCCCGTCATGCGCTCAGCCGGCGACCCGGTTCGCCAACCGGCGCATGGCGGCCAGCCAGCGGTCGCGGTCAGCCACCTTCGCCTGCTCGTAACGGTGAGCTTCTGGGTGAGGGAGGACGAGAAAACGGTTATCTCTGATCGCGGCAACCACCTCTTCGGCGACCACTTCGGGCTCGATGATGGCGCCACTGGCTTCGAGCTCGTCCCGACTGATGGGCGCGCCCCGCATGACCATCGGGGTGCGAACTCCTTGGGGGCACACACAGTGGAATTGCACGCCGCCGCCCCCGAAGCTCACCGCCAGCCACTCGGCGATGGCGACCGACGCGTGCTTGGTGACCGTGTAGGGCGCCGACTGCATCATCATCAGCAGGCCAGCGGCCGAAGCAGTCACGACGAACGCCCCCCGTCCCCGCTCGGTCATGCCGGGCACCACGGCGCGGGCGGCATGGACGTGGGCCAGGCCGTGCACTCGCCAGCTGACCTCCCACGCATCGTCGGCCCCCAACCCCGACCCGGCGGCCACGCCGGCGTTGGAGCAGTAGATGTCGATGGGGCCGAGCCGGGACTCGACCTCGTCGACCATGGCCTGAACCGCTCCCCGGTCGCCGACATCGGCGACGAGAGCGATCGCGCCCTCGATGCCCGCCGCGGCGGCCTCGGTCGCGGCCTGGTCGCGATCGACCAGCGCGACCCGGCACCCCTCGCCGGCCAGTCGGCATCCGAGGGCCCGGCCGATCCCGCCCGCGCCGCCTGTCACCACGGCCACCGTTGCCCCGAAGTCAAAATCGCTCATGGCGCGCCACCCTAGGCGGGCGGGTGGCACGGCCCTCGAGAAGCGACTACTGGTCGCCGCCGGGGGAGCCGGCCGAGCCAGCGGGGCCGGCGGAGCCGGCCGAGGCGCGCCGCGGCGAGGGGCCTTCTACGAACGCCTTCAGCTCGCGAAGCGCCGTCCCCATGATCCGGCCCTCGGCCCGGCGCTTCACGAATCCCGGCAGCGGGACCTTCAAGTCGACGACGAGCTGGTACACGATCTCGGTGCCGCCATCGCCCGATTGTGCGAGCTGGTAGGAGCCGTCCAGCCGGCGGGTGATGTCACCGCTGGTTTGCACCCATGAGAGCTCTCGGGGGCCGTGACGGTAGTCGTACTGCAGGGTGTAGGACGTGCTCCGCCCGAAGGCGGCGGCCCGGAACGTCACTTGAAGCGCACGGCCCTGGTCGTCGCGGCTCTCGATGCTCACGGACTTGATGTCGGCCGCCCAGTCCGGGTACCTCTCGAAATCGGTGAGAACGGCATAGCAGTCCTCGGGTGTCCCGCGGATGATCATCCGCTCCGCAACGTTCTCCTCCACCTCCGGGAAACCTCCTCTGCGCACGGGTGCTGAGCGGACATCATGCCGAGTGATGCCGCCGGCCGGTCCGACCTCGCGTAAATAGCGCATGAGGACCGTAGCCGGCCTGTCCCCCTAAGTACCGCCAGGGCGGCCCTCACCGCCCACCATGGCGTCGAGAGCCGAGGCCAGGCGCCCAGCCAGCACGTCGTAGGAGAAATTCGTCACCGCCCGCTCCCGGGCGGCTTGACCCTGCTGACGGGCCAGCTCCGGATAGCTGAGCATCCGCTCGATGGCGGCGGCCACCGCGGCCGGGTCGGAAGGCCGGTCCACCACGAACCCGGTCTCGCCATCCAGAACGGCCTCGGCCGCCCCACCCGAGTTGCCGGCCACGCTGGGAACGCCAGTCGCTGCCGCTTCGAGGAAGACGATCCCGAAGCCCTCCTGCTCCAAACCCCCCCACCGGGTACGGCAGCTCAGGGCGAACACGTCAGCGCAGGCGTACAGGCTGGGCAGGTCCGCAGCTGACACCCGCCCCAGCATCCTCACCGGAGCGGCGGTTCGGCGGACGAGTCGTTCCAGCCGCGCCCGATCGCGCCCGACTCCTCCGATGGCGACTGTCAGATCGCCGTGTCCGCAACGGTGCAGCCGAGCTGCCGCCTCGATCAAAGTATCCAAGCCCTTGCGGGGCACCAGTCGGCTCACGCTCACGACGAGCGGGCCGGTCCCCCCGAGGCCGAGGCGGGCCCGGGCGCTGGCCTTCTCGATGGGCGCCAGCGGGACGAAGCGCGACGTGTCGACGCCAGGCGGAACCTGAACCACATCTGGGAGACGGCCCGCGACCCGTCGGGCCTCCTTCTCGGCATACTGGCCGCCCGCGACCACCAGAGCGGCACCGGCGAGAACTCTGGACAAAAGCTGCCGGCTCACCGGCAGCCGACCTGGCACCGTCACCTCGGCGCCATGCAGGACGGCGGCGTAGGGCAACCCGAGGCTGGGGCCGATCAGACCGAGCGGTACGGCCGGATCGATCACCACTGCCTCGGCCCCGATCGACGCGACCAGGTCCCTCACCCGTCGGGTCATCAGAGGGCTGGGCAGCAGCACCGGCTCCCTGGTCCGCACGACCCGGAACGGCTGCTGGCTATCGAAGACTCTGGCGTCGGCATAAGGGCTGGTCAGGACGGTGAAATCGGATGGTGGGAAGCGGCGCCACAGCTCCCAGAGGTACGACTGGATCCCGCCCACTTTGGGAGGAAAGTCATTGGTGACCAGCAGGTGCTTGATCACTGCTCCCCCAACCGCGCCATCTCGTCGGCAACCAGAGGATCGGTATCGGCGGCCAGCCCGCCCAAAAGATCGGTCCGGCCCAGCCGGGCGGCCGCCCAAACGGCGTGGGACCGGAGGATGGGATCACGGGAGGCCAGAGCTCGACCCAGAGCCTCGAGCACGCCCGGGTGGTCCGGGTCGCCGACGTTGCCGAGGACGATCAGGGCGTTGCGGCGAACGAAGCGCAGCTCCCGGCCCGGGATGTACCAGCGCCCCACGAGCGCTTCCAAGGCCTCGTCGTCGGCCTCCAGCACCTCGAGCACGGACAGAAACGCTTGCGAGCGCGGCTCGGCGTCGGCGGGAGGTGAGTCTCGTTCGGCTCGCCGGTTGACCGGGCAGCGCACCTGGCAGTCGTCGCAGCCGTAGAGCCGGTCCCCGAGGGCGGCGCGGTGCTCGACGGGGAACACGCCCGGCGCCTGGAGGAGCCAGGCCAGGCAGCGCCGGGCGTCGAGCTGGCCGGGCTCGACCAGGGCGCCGGTCGGGCAGTCTGACAGGCACCTCTTGCACGAGCCGCAACCATCGTCCACCGGCGCGGGCCGAATCGGGGGGGCGATCGGGGCGTCCGTGAGCACCGATCCGAGGACGAACCACGAACCGGCGCCCGGGAGCAGCACGTTGGTGTTCTTCCCAAACCAGCCCAATCCGGCACGGACGGCGGCGGCGCGGTCGACCAATGCGTTGTCGTCGACGAGCACCCGGGCCCGCCAGCCCTCCTGCTCGATGCGCCCGGCCACCTGGCCCAGCGCCTGGCGCAGTGGGCCGTAGTGATCTACCCACGAGTAACGGGCCACCCGTCCCTCGGGGTCTGGGCGATCCTGGGGATCCGGGTGGCGCTCCCGTCCAGCCCCCGCCGGCGGCGCCTGGCGGTAGTAGGAGCGGGCCCCGACGAACAGAGCCCGGGCTCCTGGCATCGTCACTTGCGGATCGGTGGAGCGCGATGGGTTGCGGAACGTGAACTGCATGCCGGCGCTGCGCCCCTCGAGCTTGCGTCGCTCGATGGCCTGGCGGCTCTCGGTGAACGGTAGGGCGTCGCAGATGCCCACCCGGTCGAGACCGGCTTGCCGGCCGATACGCCTCAGCTCGTCAGCCAGTCCGTCCATGCGGGACGGCGTCGTCGTTTGCACCTGACCATTGTGTCTTTCCAGAGATGCTGTGGATGTGGCGGCAATTGTGACGCAACGGAGGCGTGAGTCTGGACTGGCCC
>JAFAWZ010000016.1 GCA_019241495.1 Acidimicrobiales bacterium
CCGCCATCCGGCTGGCGGAGATGGCAGGCACCCATGAGCATCCGGTATTCACCGTCGATCTGAACGAGTGCTCCATCCACGCACCGGACGCGAGCGATAGACCGTTCTCGATCGGCTCCTACCAACGCCAATTGCTGCTCGACGGACGAGATGAGATCACCGTCACCCTGGAACGCCTGGATCGGATCGAGACGCACGAGTCCGCCTATTTCGACCGCCGGCCGTGGCTGGCGCCGCGCCGTTGACTGCGCCGATTCTCCCCAGGTCGCCCGGCGCGTCGTTGCATCACCAGTTGTCCACCATCCTCCGGGCGGCCATCACGTCGGGCCGATTCGGCCCGGGGGACTACCTGCCCGGGGAGAACAACCTGGTTTCCACCTACGCGGTCTCGCGCGCCACGGTGCGCCGGGCGCTGCTGACCCTCGAGGGCGACGGGCTGATAGAGCGGCGGGCCGGGAAGGGCACGAGGGTGATCGCGTCGGGAACGTCTATCGTCTCCCGGTCGATGGAAAGCCACAAGAGGGCCCTGGCGCGAGGAGCCAAGAAGACCACGATACGGGTGCTCGGAATCGACGAGATGGCGGCACCTGCCCAAGTCGCCGCCGCCCTCCGTCTCCCTGATCGCAGCCAGGTGGTGGCCATCGCCCGCATCCGCTATCTGGGCAAGCGGCCGCTACGCTACATGATCACCTATCTCGAGCCAGACGTCGGTGCGGCGCTCGACCGCGGGTCCGTGGAGACCACGACGATCGTCGAGCTACTGGAGCAGATGGGCCGTCCTGTTCAAAGAGCCGAGGACGAGATCGGGGCCACGCTCGCCGATCCCCTGATGGCTGACGCACTTGGTCGGAGGGCGGGGGACCCGTTGTTGGAGATGACGCGGGTCATGTACGACTCACTCGGCGATCCGGTCGCCTACCAGTGGACCGTCCTCTCACCCGAGGTCTTCAAGCTCCGTGTGGTCATCGCCAGCGAAGGGCGCGTCCCATCCCTGGCCGATGTCGACGAGCTGCAGCCCGCGACGGAGCTCAGCTGACAGCGGCTGCGGTGACCGTGTAGGAGTCGGTCCCGGATCGCAGCACCCGGCCCGGCCGAGCCGTGGTGAACGCCCCACCGGACACGATCTCCTCGCCGGCCACCAGGACGTGCTCGATCCCGTCCGCCCCGCCGTAGACGCGAGCCGCCCCGCCGGGGAGGTCGAAGCGGGTGGAGACGGGGTGGGGGGCGACGGTATCGGGGTCGAGCACGACGAGGTCGGCCCAGGCCCCCGGTCGGATCCGGCCCCGATCGCGCAGGCCGTACAGATCGGCGGGCGCCCCGGTCAGGTAGTAGATGGCTTCCTCGAGGGGGAGCAGGCCGTGCTCGCGCACCGGCGTGGCCATCATGGTCGTCGGGTAGTTGAAGGTGTCGATCATGTCGAGGTGAGCCCCGGCATCCGATGCCCCCACAACCGTCCTGGGATCGCGCCACACTTCGACCCGCCGGCGCCAGGACTGCTCATCCTGTCCCCGGTCCTCGTTCAGGATCACCGTGCGCAGTTCGTCTTTGACGACGATGCCGGCCAACGTGTCCCAGGCCGTTTGCCCCACCAACTCGGCGATCTGGCCCACGGCCATGCCCTCGAACTGCTTGTGGTCGGGGTGGAAGGTGTCGACGAGCCGGTACTGGCGCCAGTTGGCAATGGCCCGCAGCGGTCCCTCCATGCTCTGGGCCAGCCGGTCCATCTCCGCCCGCCCGGCCGGGTCGGCCAGCATGGCCAGCTTCTCGTCGTCGGGGAGAGCCATGAGCCGTTCCCACCCGGGCAGGATGTCGAGGATGAACCCGCTGCGGAAGTTGAGCCGGTTCCGCTGGCTGTCGGGCAGGGTGAGGGCCACGACCCGCCCGCCGAGGTTGGCGGCGTAGTCACTCCCGGCCAGCTGCTGTTCCACCACCGGGGTGTTCTTGGAGTACACGGGGAGGACGTTCCAGTTGATGGGCCTGTCGGCGGCCCGGCTCATGGACGCCATCAGCTCGAACAGGTCGGTGTCGAAGGGCGCGGGTGCCGGGATGAACTCCAAGGTGGTGCCGGGGAACTCGCCTGTGACGGCCGAGAGGGCTATCAGCTCTTCGGCTGATGCGTGGCGGGACGGGACCGGGTTGCCGAGGTGGTCGTTGTGCGAGCGGGACCACGTCGAGGAGAAGCCGAGGCCGCCAGCGGCCAGGCCGCGGCGCAGCAGCTCCTTCATGGCTTCCATCTCTTGGTCCGTGGCGGTCCGCCCGACCGCGTCGTCGTGCATGACCACTCGGCGCAGGGCGGAGTGACCGACGAGGAAGGCGATGTTCGGGGCCAGCCGGCGGTCCAGCCGGTCGAGGAACTCGGAAGTGGACGACCAGTCCCAGGGCACACCCTGCTGGAGTGATTGGAGGGGCATCCCTTCCACCCGGGCCAGCATCCTCATCAAATAGTCGCTGTCATCGGGATCGGCGGACAGAGGGGCGATGGTGAAGCCGCAGTTCCCGCTGACGACGGTGGTGACCCCGTGCAAAGGAGACGGGCTCAGGGTCCGGTCCCAGAACGCCTGGGCGTCGTAGTGGGTGTGAAGGTCGATGAAACCCGGCGCGACCACCAGGTCGGACGCGTCTATCACCCGTTTGGCGGTGTCGTCGATGGCGCCGACCTCCACCACCCGGCCGCCGACCACCCCGACAGAGGCAGAGCGCCCGGGTGTGCCGGTGCCGTCGATCACAGTGCCGTTCTTGATCAGGAGGTCTAGCACGAGGCCAGGGTACCTCTTACGCGCTCGGCGTTTCTTGCCGGGCTCCGATCAGGGGTCGGATCCGGTTACTGATCGATGTAGCCCTCGGGGCAGAACTGCGGTACAATCGGCGAACTGTCGTCAGGGTGGTCCGGTTGCCCTGGGTTTAGCTACAGCTCAGGGGTAGCAACATCGATAGGGGGGATAGGTCGCTATGAGGCGTCCGGTGAAAGTACGTGGCTTGATATTCGGCCTCGTGATCGCGGTCATCGCAGCCGCGTGTTCGAGCAGCAAGAACACTGCCAGTGGGACTGGGAGCGGGGCGTCCAAGTCAAAGGGCCCCACGTCCACGCTCACCATCGGGGCCCTGTTTTCGGAGACCGGCCCTTACAGCGCGTTCGGTCTCACGGAGCTCGGTGGTCTGAAGACCGCGGTGGCCCAGATCAACTCGTCAGGAGGGATTCCTGTCGGCGGGGTGCACTACATGGTCAAGCTGGTGACCGGTGACGCGGCCAGCGATGCCGGCAAGGCTCAGGCCGCCGCGACCGGGTTGGTGCGCGACGCCGGCGCCAAGATCGTCTTCATCCCAGGTGAGACGCCGACCGCTCTGCCGGTTCAGGCTGCCATCGCGCCCAGCGGTGATCTGATGTTGACCGACAACCCGACCATCTCCGCCAGCCTGGAGCAGAACCCCAACTCTGCACTCAACCAGCACACCTTTACCGTTCAGCCTCCGAATCAGGACAATCTCGCCGAATTCCTCAAGCTGCTCAAGCAGTTGATGGGTCCGAGCTTCCCGAGCACCACGGAGATGATGTTCCCCGACACTCAGACCTACAGCGGCTGGATTGACGGCTGGGCATCCGCGAGCGAGGCACAGGGTGCGAAGGTATTGCCAGCAGTCCGGTTCCCGCTTACCGCGACAGATTTCACGCCCTACCTGACCCAGGTGAAGGCCAAGCACCCGGGAATCATCGCATTGGGAGCTACGGCCAAGAGCGTGGAGGCCATGGTCCTTCAGATGGAGCAGCTGGGAGATGTGGCGGGCGCCGTGTTCAGCACTGCGGCCACCGCGAGTGTCGGGCTGACAGGGAACAACGGCAAGCCGCTCACCTTCCCCTACTACTACGAGCTCGGCGACTGGTCCGACCCGGCGCTGAACAATCCCGCCGTCAAGGCGTTCTTCGATTCCTACGCCCAGGCCAATGGTGGCCCACCCGACCCGGGCAATGCAGCGTACGCGGGCCTCGCCTACGAGATGATGCTCGCACTGAGTCAGGCCATCCAAAAGGCCGGCACGGTGACAGACGTCGACACCATCAGCAACGACCTGGTCGGGATCCAAACCAAGATCCCCACCGGGACCTTCAGCTTCAGCGCAAAACACATCGGTTCGCAGCCGGGCGAGGTCTGTAGCGTTATCAACGGCGTCGGCCCTAAATGTGTCTTCGGAACGCTTGAAGGGCAGTAGTCAGAGACGTCGGCCGGCCGACACCTCCCGAGCCAACCATGAACGTTCTCCCCCAGACGCTTTTCAACGGGCTGGTGGCGTCAGGGATCTTTCTGCTCGTCGCCTTGGGCATCACAGTCGTGTTCGGTCTCACCCGCCTGGTCAACTTCGCCCACGGCCAGTTCCTCGTCGTCGCCTGTTTCCTGGCCTCGGAGGTAACGGCCCACGGTGGATCGTTCTGGCTGGCGCTGTTCGCCGCCGCCATCGGAGCCGGGGTCATCGGCTACATCACCGAACGCCTGGCCTTCCGGTGGACCTATGTCAACCCTTACAACGGGCTGATCGTAGGACTCGGGTTGTTGACCGCCATGGAAGGGATCACGGTCAAGATATGGGGTACCGGACCGGTGACGGTGCACGCTCCCTTCAATGGCTCCTACCGGGTGTTCGGGACATCGTTGTCGCTCGAACGCCTGCTGGTCCTCGGTGTCACCGTGGCCCTCACTCTCATCCTGCTCGCCGCGATCCGTTTCACCCCAATCGGCAAGAAGATACGTGCGACTCACGAGAACCCCGTGGCCGCCCGGCACGTCGGCGTGAACGTCGCCCGCGTCATAACTCTGACCTTCGTCAGCGGAAGCGTCCTGGCTGGCTTCGCTGGGGGGCTCATGGGAACGTTGTACCCGGTTTCGCCGTACGACGGTGGCGCCCTGATCATCCAGGGGTTCGTCGTGGCTCTCCTCGGCGGCCTGGGCAGCGTCGAAGGTGCGATCATCGCCAGCGTCGCCTACGGCATCGGTGAGACGTTGGTGGCGACCTACATGCGCCCGACCTTCGTCGACGCTTTCACCTACGTGGCGGTCGTCGCCATCTTGATCGTCCGGCCAACCGGGTTGATCCGATCTACCTCGTCGCCCGAAGAGGCTCAGCCGCCTGTAGTGAAGAGACGCCCGCCACGTTCCTGGACCAGAGCGGAGCAGGTGGCCCTCGTCGTAGGTGGGCTGGCCATCCCCGTGGTGTTCTTCAACATGCTGCCGAACGCAACCTACCGATCGTTGGCGATCCTGGCGGCGATATACGCAGTAGGTGTCTACGCCATCTCGATCGTCTATCACATGGTTGGGGCCATCTCGCTGGCTCACAACGGTCTGATGGCCATCGGTGGGTATGCCGCGGCTCTCATCGCCCTGCACTTTGGCATCGGGTTCCTGCCGGCGCTGCCGATCGCCCTCGTTCTCGGCGTCGTCGCCGGGGGGTTGATGGCCTATCCCATGTCCCGGGCGAAAGGGCACTACATGCTTCTCGTGGCCTTCGCTCTCGGTCAGATCGTCATCGAGGTCGCCTCGAACTGGAACTCGCTCACCTTGGGTGACCAGGGGCTGAGCTTGATCGGCCGGACGATCACCCTGGGGCCGTTCCACATCACGACCCTTTATGCCCAGTTTCTTCTCTTCCTCGTATTCGTCGTCATCTGTGCGGTTGTTCGTTACGTGATGCCCGGTACGGACTTCGGTCGTCGTTTGGTCTCCATCTCGGAGAACGATCCGCTCGCTCGTTCGCTCGGATTGAACGTCAGGTCCGAGCTGGTTCGGATCTTTGCCCTCACCGGAGGCATCGCAGCCGTGTCGGGAGTCTTGTTGGCGTACTACCAGCAATACGTGGGA
>JAFAWZ010000248.1 GCA_019241495.1 Acidimicrobiales bacterium
GGTGAACCTGACCGCGCGGGAGTTCCAGCGGCCGACGCTGGCGAACGAGATTGCCGCCATGCTGACGGCGACCGGACTCGCGCCGTCGTGGCTCTCCCTGGAGATCACCGAGAGCCTGGCGATGGACAATGCCGAGGCCACAGTGAACACGCTGGTGGCGCTGCGGCAGTTGGGGGTGCTGGTGGCCATCGACGACTTCGGGACCGGCTACTCCTCGCTCGCCTATCTGCGGCAGTTCCCGGTGGACATCTTGAAGATCGACCAGGCGTTCGTACAGGCGGCGGTGTCCAAGAAGCCCGGGGGTGACGCCCTCATACGGGCCATCGTCGATCTAGCGGCCAACCTGACGCTGACGACGATCGCCGAGGGTCTCGAGACCAAACTGCACGCCGAGCACATAAGTTCCCTCGGGTGTCAAATGGGACAGGGGTACCTCTTCTCCAGGCCGGAGCCCGCTCACCAGCTCGAGCGCCACTTCTCGTCCGAGCCCGGAAGCCGGGTCCTGACTCCAGCGGCCTATTGACGGCGAGGGCATCACGGCCCCGGGGGCATTGAGCGACCGCTCCTCGTAGGTCGAGCCCTCAGGCGACGGGTCTGTACCGGAGTGCCCCTTTAGCGGCCGCCCTTCGCCAGAAACTCCGTAAGAGTTCACCGCGTGTTTACCGCGACGGTAGGCCGGCTCGGCCAGTATTTGAGCGTTCTTCTCGCAACGTAGGCGGGCGCGGACTCCTACCGAAAGGGTTGAGCCTCTCCAGTGGACCAACAACGGGGATACCCGAGTTCTGGCTGGTATCCGGATCCGGGTGACGAGACTCGCATCCGATATTGGAGCGGCACTGGCTGGACCGCCGACACGAGGCCTCGTTGGGCACCACCGTCACCTCGAGTAGCGCCCGGGCACCGCTCAGGGACCGGGCAAGCAGGTGTCTCCCCCGGCCGGCCAGGGCGGCACTTCTCCGCGCGGCCTGCTTCGCCGGCGCTCCCCGTGTCGCGCGCTGTACGGGCTGGCGTGTTCCGGGGTCTTCTCGCATCCATGGTGCTGATCGGGGCGCTAACAGCCGTCCGCCTGGCCGGCGGTACCTCGTCCAAGCGCGGCCCGGCTGTCCAGTCCGCCCTGGCCGGCGAGCTCCAAGTGGGGCTCATGGAGCTGCTCGATCCCGTTCCCGGCCTGACCGCTTCCCACCTCGACCGTCCTCACGATCGGGTGGTCGCGGTCAAGGTGCAGCTCGCCAACACCAGCCGACGGAGTATTAAGAGGGACGTCAGCCATGACTTGGTGGTGGTTGGCACGAACGGTAGCCATTACACCCCATCGCACCACCCCGTCACCGGGTGTCGAAGCTTCGACACGGGAATGCTGGCGCTGAGCTCCGGCGCCCAAGAGACGGGCTGTTTCACGTTCCAGCTCCCAAGCGATCTCAAGGTCAGGCAGGTTATTCCCGCCTTCGACCAGCCCAGCACGGTCCTCCGGGCACCGGGGGGCAGCGCGGGAGCCGATAGTGACGACACGGCTACCTCGGCGCCACCGACGACTCTCGCGCCCCGCCGAACGACCATTCCCGGCTCTTCGACCTCCACTGCCCCTGTGGCGACCACAACGGTGCCAGCCCGGACTGCACCAGCGTCGACTGCGCCCGCCTCCACTGTGCCGTCCACCACTGTGCCGTCCACCACTGTGCCGTCCACCACGGCGCCAACCTCCACTGTGCCGGCCACTACCACCACGGTCTCGCCCACGACTCTCCCGGCGACGACTACGACTGTGCCGGCGCCAACCACGACCGTGCCGGCCCCGTCCGTGACGACCCTGCCACCCAGCCCTCCCACGGCCGGTTCGGGTGGCACCTCCCCGACGTTGTACTACCCCGGTTCTGCGTTGACTCAGCCGCTGGCTTCCGGGTCGTGGAATCAGGGAAGCACCTCCCTCATCTCCATCCTGGCGTCCGGCCCTGCGGCTGACATCTACGCGTTTGGCTCGCCGATCTATACCGATGTCACCTCGAGCACACCCCGCTACCCGGTCACGTGCACCATGCCTTGGGGTTTGTGCGAGCTGTCCCGACAACTGGTCCCCATTCCTTCGGACGCCGTCCCGAGTTCGGGTAGTGACGGCGAGATGATCGTGTTGGATCCAGCAACCCACTTGGCCTACGAGTTCTGGCAGTTCCAAAGCGGCTCAACCATGAGCGCGTCGTGGGGCGCCGTCATGGACGTCAGGGGGCCGGGAGACGTGTCGATCTATGGCGGCCCGGGTGGGACCGGCTCGGGCATCTCGCAGCTGGCCGCGGTGGCCACCATCGCGGATCTACAGTCGGGCAAGATCGCCCATCCGATGAAGTTCTCCTCGTCGATCACCTGCAGCGGTGTGTTCGTCGCCCCCGCCGTCAAGACCGATGGGACGCACGGCCAGCCCTGCCTTCCCGAAGGCGCCAGGATCCAACTCGACCCTTCGATCGACCTGGCGGCCATTCCCGGCATCACCCCTTTCGAGCTGATGGTCGGCACCGCTCTGCAGGTCTACGGTGCTTTCTGCGGCGACACCGGCGGGGCCTCCATGGCCTTCAGCTTCCAGACTCCCGAGGCCGGAACGGGCGATCCGTACCCGTCGCTTGGCGCATTCGCGGACTACTACGGCATGCCCCACATCCCCTGGAGCTCGATCCGGGTGGTTTCCGGCGGATAAAAAGGGTCGTATTGCCCTGAAAACGCACGATTTGGGAAAGGACGCCACCGAGGACACGCGCCCGTTTTCATCCCCCCATTGTGTATTTCCGGTCAACTTGGTAAGAAGCATGGATCACATTCCAGGTACGGCTTCGCGGCGCATACGCGCCAATGCCGTCGTCGTTCGGCGGAGCGATTTCGTGATCCGTTTCGACTCGGTGACGAAGCAGTATCCGGACGGGACGGTCGCCGTCGACGGCCTCACTCTCGAGGCTGACACTGGGAAGATCACTGTTCTCGTCGGTCCTTCGGGATGTGGCAAGACCACCAGCTTGCGCATGATCAACCGGATGATCGACCCGACCAAGGGTCGCATCTGGCTCGACGACCGGGATATAGCCACGATGCGACCGGATCAACTCCGCCGGGGCATGGGTTACGTCATCCAGCAGGCCGGCCTGTTCCCGCACCGTACCGTGATCGACAACATCGGAACCGTTCCGGTCCTTCTCGGCGCGACCCGGCGGGCGGCGCGCCGCAGGGCATTGAAGCTGCTCGACCAGGTGGGACTGCCCGCCAATCTGGCCGGACGGTACCCCGCCCAGCTCTCGGGCGGGCAGCAGCAGCGCGTCGGGGTGGCTCGCGCCTTAGCCGCCAACCCGCCGGTCATGCTTATGGACGAGCCCTTCTCCGCTGTCGACCCGGTAGTGCGGGTCCAGTTGCAGGACGAGTTCTTACGCCTGCAAGGTGAGCTCGGCAAGACCATAGTCTTCGTGACCCACGATATCGACGAGGCGGTGAAGCTGGGCGACCAGGTCGCGGTATTGCGGGTCGGCGGCCGGCTGGCTCAGCTGGCCACGCCGCGCGAGCTACTGGCCCACCCGTCCGACTCCTTCGTCGCCGGGTTCGTCGGCCGGGACCGGGGCTACCGGGCCCTGGGTTTCACCCCGGCGGGTGAACTTCCGCTTCGAGGTGAGACGGTGGTGAGGCTCGGGGATCGCCTGGACTCCGTCGCGGCGCGCGCCACAGAAGGCTGGGTTCTGGTGCTCGACGAGCACGATCAACCACAAGGTTGGCTCGCGGCGAGCGCCGCGTCGGACCAGGGTGGTGCGGTGACGCCCGAGATGCTGAACCTGGGTGGCACCCTCGCCATGGAATCGTCGTCGCTTCGCGAAGCTCTCGACGCGGCCCTCTCATCGCCCAGCGGGCGGGGCGTGATCGTTCGCGACGATGGCCGTTTGATCGGTACCGTCACTGCCTCGCAGGTCCTTACCAGGATCGAGCAGGAACGGTCGGCCGTGCCGCTGGCCCGATGAGCCACGCCTGGCAGTACTTTACGAACAACCAGTCGCAGATCCTCACCTGGCTGCGCACCACTGCCTGGCTGGCCGTCGTGCCGTTGGCAGTCGGCCTGGCCCTGTCTCTCCCCGCCGGTTGGGTGGCCAGCCGGTACCGCTGGAGCTATCCGCCGATCATCACTGTGGGCGGCTTGCTCTACACGATCCCATCCATCGTGCTGTTCTTGGCCCTTCCGGGCATCATCGGCACCAAGATCCTGGACCCGCTGAATGTGGCGGTGGCCTTGACCGTGTATTGCGTGGCGCTGCTCGCCCGGGTCGTGGCCGATGGGCTGAGGGCGGTGGACGCCGACATTCTCAATGCGGGCTCGGCCATGGGCTACACAGGACGTCAACTTCTGTTGTCAGTGCAGCTGCCTCTAGCTATCCCTGTCATCGGGGCCGGGTTGCGGGTCGCGGCAGTGTCGAACGTCAGCCTCATTGCGGTCGCCTCGACGTTGGGGGTCAGCCAGCTCGGATCTTTGTTTACGATCGGGAACACGACGGGCGACACCGCTCCGATCTGGGTCGGCCTCGTCATGTTCGTCCTTCTTGCCCTGGTGCTCGATGGGCTCATCCTGGCCGGCGTGCGCCTCATGACCCCGTGGCGGCGGGCGGTGGGGCGTTGATCATCGCCAGCGCGGGCAGCGGGCTCCCCAGCGTCGGGCTGGTACCGCGTTGGCTGACCACGGCCTCGCATTGGACCGGTCGCCACGGCCTTCTCGTCTCGCTCCGCGAGCATGTCATCTACACCGTCGTAGCTGTCCTTATAGCCATGATCATCGCCATCCCCATCGGCCTGGTCGTCGGCCATACGGGCAAGGGAAGCTTCGCCGTGGCCGGGTTCGCCAACGCGATCCGCGCCGTCCCAGCCTTCGGCCTGATGATCCTCCTGTACGTGCTCGTCAGCCCGAAGATCCACTTTCACGGCTCCATCGGGTGGCTGGTGCCGCGGGGGGCCTTCGCATCACTCGTGCCCGTGGAAGCCATGCTCGTCGTGCTGGCCGTCCCTCCCATCCTCACCAACACCTACGCCGGGGTGCGCGACACCGATCCGGCCGTGACCGACGCGGCACGGGGGATGGGTATGCGTCCCAGGCAGGTGGTGATGAGAGTGGAGCTGCCGATCGCCTTGCCGTTGATGCTGGCTGGTATCCGCAGCGCGGTGCTCCAGGTGATAGCCACCGCCACGATCGCCGGATTCTTGCCTTTCCTCGGAGGCCTCGGATATCAGATATTCATCAACGGCCTGCCTCAGATCAATGACCCCAATGTTGGTTACCCAGCGATGCTGGGTGCCGCGTTGGTGGTCGCGGCGCTCGCGGGAGTAGCCGACCTGGTGCTCCTGGGCGTCGAACGCCTGATCGTCTCGCCCGGCCTGGCCCGGCCCACCGCCCGAACCCGACTGCTTCGCCCGTAGTCTCCAGTTTCGTGACATCCCAAGGAGGATCATGAACCGCCACCTCAGATCTGGACTTATCGCCTTCGGGCTGCTGGTCGTGTTGTCCGGCTCGCTGGCTGCATGCTCGAGTAGCAAGAGCAAGTCCTCGCCCACGACGGCGGGCGGCTCCTCCGGCTCGGGCGGTTCGCTCACGGTCGGCTCGGCCGACTTCACGGAAAGCGCGCTGTTGGCGGACATCTACGCCGACGCGCTTCAGTCCAAGGGCGTGTCGATCACCAAGAAGCTGAACATTGGCGAGCGATCCGTGTACTGGAAGGCGATGCAGGACGGCTCGATCGATTTCATCCCTGAGTACAACGGATCCATCCTCGACTACCTCGACTCGAGCACCACCGCCAAGAGCACATCCGAGGTCACGGCCGCCCTGCCGGGGGTACTTGGTAGCAAGCTCACCGCCTTGAGCCCGGCCGCCGCGCAGGACTCCGACACCATCACTGTGACCAAGGCGACAGCGGACAAGTACCACCTGTCCTCCATAGCCGACCTGGCCCCGATCGCGGGGCGCCTGACCTTTGGCGCGCCCGCGCAGTTCCAAACCCGCCCCGACGGCATTCCTGCGCTGAAGAGCACCTACGGCGTGACCTTCGGGAACTTCACCGCCCTTTCAGCAAGTGGCACGGTGACGGTGACGTCGTTGAAAGACGGGACGATCGACGCCGGCGACATCTTCTCGACCGACCCATCGTTCGCCGCTGACGGTTTCGTGGCTCTCGCCGATCCGAAGAACATGTTCGCGGCGCAGAACGTCACCCCGATCATTGCTGCGGCCAAGCTGAACACCACCATCAAGAACACGGTCAACGCGGTCTCCGCCAAGCTGACGACCTCGATCCTGGCTGACCTCGACTCCAAGGTCGGTAGCGGCGACCCGGATCCGGTGGCCAAGCAATGGTTGGCCACGGTGGGCCTCGGCTAGCACCGCCCCCGACCTGCGGCGAGGTCACGTCGAGGGGTACCCTCGGCCTCCCTTGCGCCACATCGCCCGATCCCTCTTCGCCGTGCTGGTGCTGGCGGCGGTGGCCGCCGGCTGTGCCTCGTCCAAGTCCGGGCCGCCTGCCGCCAATGTGGGTACGATCATCCCGCCCGGCCATCCGGTACCGGACACATCGCTCGTCGATCAGAACGGCCAGGCCTCCAGCCTCGCTTCGTTCAAGGGCCGCTACGTGGTCTTGGCCCAGTTCCTTACTCTCTGCCAGGAGGAATGCCCCCTGACCACCGCGGCCTTCCAGAACATGAAGGCGGCAGTGGACAAGTCCGGCCTGTCATCGAAGGTGGCGTTCGTGGAGGTCACGGTGGACCCCGAGCGGGACAATCCGGCCCGGCTGCTCGCCTACCAGAAGGAGTTCGGCGCCGACTGGACTCTGCTGACAGGAACGACGGCCGACATATCCGCCTTCTGGAAGGCCTTCGGCGTCTTCTACCAAAAGGTGCCCGAGGGCAGCCCTCCGGCCGACGACTGGTTGACTCACCAACCGCTGACCTACGACATCGACCACTCGAACGGCTTCGTGCTCATCGACCCCTCGGGTGACGAGCGGTTCATCACCCAGGAGCTTCCCAATTTGCACGGGCAGCTCTCGCCCCAACTGAAGAGCCTCCTCGACTCGGAGGGCATCAGCAACCTCGACTCAGCCGACCCCGGCCAGAGCTACACCATCCCGCAGGCTTTAGGTGCGCTCTCGTGGCTCGTCGGCAAGAAGCTGCCGGTTCCGACCGGCTGACCGGTAACAGGTTCGGCGGGGGGCATCTGTTATACAGGGGATGCCGTTCCAAGCGCCGGTGGCGCAGGCGCGGGTACAGAGGACTAAGTGACCAGGAAGCGCACGAAGACCATCGTCAACGCACCACGGAAAGCAGCCGGTTGCCGGTCCGGAGCTATCTAGGAGGCGCCGTCCTGGCCGACCGGAACGACGGTGAGGGGCCGCCATTGCTGTGCGTGCACGGCTGGGGCCGGTCCCGCCGCGATATGGCTGGGGTGGCCGCCGGCCGGGACTCCTTGGTGCCTGACCTCCCCGGATTCGGCTCCAGCCCGCCGCCAACCGAGGTCTGGGGTCCGGCTCAGTACGCGGAGCTGATCGCGAAGGTGGCGGACGCAGATGGAGGTGGACCGTTCATCGTCGTCGGCCACAGCTTCGGGGGGAGGGTGGCCGCTCGCCTCGGGGCGCACCGGCCCGATCTGGTGATGGGAATCGTCGAGGTCGGCGCCCCATTGCTGCGGGCCGAGCCGGCCCGGCCACCGTCGCTCGGGTACCGGGCGGTGAGATGGGCCAACCGGGTCGGCTTGTGGTCCGATCGGCGCATGGAACGGATCCGGCAGAGGCGGGGGTCGGCCGACTACCTGGCGGCCACCGGCATCATGCGCAACGTCCTGGTGCGGACGGTCGCCGAGGAGGACACCGACGAGCTACGAGAGCTCAGCTGCCCGGTCGCTTTCTGCTGGGGCGAGGACGACTCCGCGGCTCGCCCCGTCGTTGCTGAGCGGGCCGCCCGCCTGGTAGCCCACGTGGCCGGCTACGAGGTGGTTCCGGGCGCCGGCCACGATGTCCACCTGAGCCATCCCGAAGCGGTCAGGAGAGGGATCGCCAGCATCGAGAAGGCGCTGCCTTGCCAGTAGGGGCAGTCGTTGCCGTCCTGGTCGTCGGCGTGGCCGCCTCGGTGTACCGCTGGACCTGGGTGTCCCAGAAGGAGCACTACCTGGCTCCGGCCGCCACTGTCACGGCTTGGCGGTGGGCCAAGGCCTACCCGGCCAACGCGGTGCTGGCCGCGACGGCGGCCGCTTGTTCTGTGGTCGTCCTTGCCCTGGCGGCTGGCTCCGCGGACAGCTTCACCACGGACCTGGTTGCCGTGGCTGCAGCCGTCCTGGCCACGGCCTTTCCGATCGGCATGCGCCTCCGTGAGGTCCGGCTCCGCCTGACCAGGCGCGCCAGCCTGCAAGGCGCAGCCACGTTGTCAGCCGCCGGTTTGGTAGCCGTCGCGGCCGGGATCGGCACGGGTCGAGTCGCGGCGGGGGCGGTCATGGCGGCCTTCGTGCCGATGCTCGCCGACGGGGTCGCCGCGTTGCTGGCGCCGGTCGAACGCCGCCTGGCCGGAAGGTATGTGAGCGACGCCACGGCCAAACTGCGGCGTGTGTCGCCCCGCGTGGTTGCGATCACAGGTAGCTGGGGCAAGACCTCTACCAAGAACCATCTCGCCGATCTGCTCGGCGGGTCCTTTCAGACGTTGGCCTCACCGGCGTCGTGGAACAACATGGCCGGACTGGCTCGGACGGTCAACGAGAAGCTGGTGCCCGGAACCGACGTCCTCGTCGTCGAGATGGGCACCTACGGCCCCGGCGAGATCAGGGCCATGTGCTCGTGGATCAGGCCTGAGATAGCCGTCATCTGCGAGATCGGCCCCATGCACCTCGAGCGGATGAAGTCGATCGACACCATCGTTGCAGCCAAGGCGGAGATCACCGAGACGGCCGATCAGGTGGTCCTGTGGGTAGAGAACCCCAACCTGGCGGCCCTGGCCCAGCGGCTCGGTTCGGGCCGCAAGCTGTGGCGGGTCGGACAGGCCGGTAGTCCCGGCCTGGACGTCTCGGTGTGCGAGGAAGGTGATGCCATCGAGATCTTCTGGGGGGAGACCCGCGTCGGCGGGGCCCCCCTCCGGGGGCGCGTTCAGGCGGGCAACGTGGCCTGCGCGGTCGCCGCCGCGCTGGCCCTCGGGGTGAGCACAGAGCGGATCGGGGCTCAGCTGGCCGCTTTGTCCTCCCCTCCTCATCGAGCGGTGGCGATCCGCAGCGACCGCGGTGTCTGGGTCATCGACGACACCTACAACTCGAACCCGGCCGGCGCGGCGGCGGCCGTGCAGCGCCTCCGAGAGCTCGCCACCCGAAGGAGCGTGGTCGTCACGCCGGGCATGGTGGAGCTCGGTTCGTACCAGCCGGGCGCCAACCGGGAGTTCGCCGCCGCGGTGGCAGGCGTCGGTGCCCAGCTCGTCGTGGTGGGCCGGATCAACCGCAAGGACCTGCTCCAAGGCTACGGTAGCGGCGCGCTCAAAGTCGCCAGCCGCGACGCGGCGCGGGCGTGGGTGGCGGCCAACCTCGCGGAGGGCGACGTCGTGCTCTGGGAGAATGACCTTCCACCCCACTACCCCTGAGCGGATAGGAGGCAAGTGTCCGAGATCGGCGTGGTGTTCGGGGGCCCATCCCCAGAGCACGACATCTCCATACTCACCGGCCTGCAGGCTGCGCGGGCGTTAGCCCAAGCGGGCCGGAGCGTCACCTGCCTCTACTGGGCCAAGGACGCGACCTGGTGGCGGGTACCGGTCGAGATCGAGGCGTCCAGCTTCGTCGACCCGGACTTTTCGCGAGACGTGGTCGATTTTTCCGTGCCGTCGGGTTTCTCGACGCGGGGACGGCTCGGCCGGAGCGCCTCGTTGGCCCTAGACGTCGTGCTGAACTGTTGCCACGGAGGGCCGGGCGAGGATGGGGCGCTGACCGCCGCCCTGCTCCTGTGCGGTTTGCGGACGACCGGCCCGTCGCCGGAGGCTTGCGCGCTCGCCATGGACAAGCTGGCTACTGCCGCGGTGGCGGGCGCCTGCGGGGTCCCGGTGATCGACACGGTGTTGTGGCAACCAGGTATGGACGGCACCGAGCTGCCTCCGCCGCCGTGGATCGCCAAACCGCGCTACGGCGGTTCCTCGCTCGGCATCGAAGCCGACATCGCCGATGCGCAGACGCTCGCCGACCTGGCCCGGAGGGGTCCGGCTGCCGCTGGCCTGATCGTCCAGCCCTACCTAAAAGGCTGGGTCGATCTCAACGCGGCGGTCAGAGGCCATCCCGAGGTGGTCGTCTCGCCCATCGAGCGCCCGCTGAAACCGGAGTCGAACACGGTGTACGGCTACGAGGACAAATATCTCCGAGGTGAAGGCATGCAGTCCGCCCCCCGTGAGCTGCCGGCGGAGATCCCGGCGGCTGTGGCCGAGCGGATCACCAGCTCGGCCCGAGACCTCTCCGCGGTCTGGGGGTCGACGGGCGCGGTGCGGGTCGACTTCCTCTGGGACGGGGCCGACGACGTCCGGCTCTGTGAGATCAACGCCATCCCGGGCTCCTGGGGTGCGTACCTGTGGGCGGCGGCCGGCGTTTCACGCGAAGAGCTGTTGACCGGGCTGGTCGAGGAGGCTTTGGCTGGTGTCCCGACCCGGCCGCAGTGGGCCGCCACCAGCACCGGGACCGCCCTGCGCGCCGCGGGCACCATCAGCTCGAAACTGGCCTGAGTGCCCGGGACAGGACCACTTGAACGAAGTTGCGATGGAAATCGGCAACGGAACTCTCAAATCATTCCAAGTTCATAAAATCACTCCAAGAATGGATTCGCCGAAAGGTCACACTCTCGTGCAGAGTCCGCTACGAGGCGTACGTTCCAGACAGTCGGCACGGTCCGTGCCGACCAGTTCGGACAAGGGGAACGGCATGCACGTACGCATCACTACGGCAACGGGCGTCACCAACCTCGACGCGGGGGTGGCGGTGATCCGAGACGAGATACTCCCGGGCTTGCGGCAACAGAACGGCTTCCGTGGCTTGGCGGTGAGTGGTGACCGCGCTTCGGGAATGGCCATGGTTTTGAGCCAATGGGACAGCGCTGCGGATCTCGACGCGAGCGAGAGCGTGGCCGAGAAGGCTCGCAACGACGCCATGAAGGCCATGGGTGGCGAGATGACGGTGGCCCGCTTCGAGCAGGTGCTGTGGGAGGTTGTCACCCAACCGTCTGCGGGGTCCAAGCTCCAAGTGAGGGACATCAAGATGGACCCGGCCCGCATCGACGAGAACCTCGCCTTCTTCGAGGAGGCAGTGGTGCCGGAGATGAAGAAGGCCAAGGGCTTCCTTGCGGTCCGCAACATGATCAACCGTGACACGGGAGGCGGCCGGGTCGGGACTCTGTGGGCTGACGACGAGTCGGTTCAAGCGTGGATGGCGAGAACCGAGGAGCGTCGGGCCATCGCCCGTGAGCACGGGGTCGAGTTCGGTCAGGACCGTCTGTTGGAGGTGCTGCTGGCCGCGATGGAGTGACTGGGGCCGCGATGGAGTGACTGGGGCCGCGATGCTATAGACGGTAGAGGCGCGTCGCGTTGTCGTGAAGGATCTTGGCGCGAACATCGGGGCGGACCCTCGCCAGTCCGTTGGCCAGGGCCCGGTCGACACCGTCCTTGCGCAGGCTCGTCCCGTGGGGGTAGTCGGTTTCGAACAGGATGTTGTCTTCGCCGACCCGGTCTACGTGCCACTGTTCGAGCTCCTCGAACCAGTAGTTGGCGAAGACCTGCCGGTGAAAGTACTCGCTCGGGAGCATCTCGAACTCCGGCCGCTGTCGCGAGACCTTCGACGTCCCGAAGTGGTAGTCGCACGCCTCGAGGCAGAACGGAATCCAGCCGATCCCACTCTCGACGATCACGAAGGACAGACCGGGGAAGCGGGCCAGGACTCCCGAGAAGAGCAGATCTGTCAGTTGCATGGCGTTGTCGAAGAACTGGCTCGTCAGGCCGCGGGCCCCAGCAGCGGCCGAGCCTTCGACGGCCATCCGCCGCTCGTTGAGGTGCTCGTTCGGCTTGCCGTTGCCGACGTGGAAGCTCACCGGAAGCCCGGCCTCTTCGGCGGCCCGCCACATCGGGTCCCACTGGCGGTCGGCGAGGAATGGTTGACCGTGGAGGTGGGGCATGCCAGTCGTCGTGATGCCATGGAAACCGAGCTCGGCGCAGCGTTCGATCTCCTCCACACATGCAGCGGGCGACCAGTACGGCACGATGGCGATCCGGAGGAAGCGGTCTGGGGCGGCCGACGTCCACTCGACGATGAAGTCGTTGTAGGCGCGGACCGTCTCGTTTCGGAACTCGGGATCGAGGTCCTCGCAGACGATGCTGAAGCCGCTGCTGAGGTTCGGGTACAACGCGGCCATCTGGACACCCATCTCGTCCATCACTTTGGCGCGCTCCACAGGGTCCCAAGTCGAGTGGTGGACGGCCTCGAACGACGGTGGCGAAGATGGGTAAGGCTCGTCCCAAACCCCGTGGGTTCCCGCCAAGGCGGGCACCACCCTGGTGTCGCCGACGTACCACGCGAGCAGGCCCTTGTCCTCCTCCCACTTGACGTGGGGGACAAGGTCGCCCCACTTCTTGGTCGACATGCGGCCCGTCCACAGGTCGGCCGCCTCGATCACATGGGCGTCGGTGTCGATGATTCCAAGCCCGGTCGTCATTTACGCTTCCCCCCATATCGACCCGAAAATGATCTCGCTAGGTTAACTGTTCAACGTATGGGTAACAAGAGAATGCGATGCCGTCTCGGCGGCGGGTTTGAGACGGGGAGCGGGTCGTGACCGGCGCCTCTCCCAAGGACGCGGTGGGTGTGTTGCGATCGCCGAAGTTCGCCGAGCTGATCGCCCAGGACATCCGGCTCAAGATCGCCAATGGCGAGCTCAGGGACGGGGACGCACTGCCGGTCGAAACGACTCTCACGAAGGAGTACGGGGTGTCGCGCCCGACGCTCCGAGAAGCGTTTCGCATCCTCGAGTCGGAAGGCCTCCTCATCATGCGACGCGGGGGACGCGGGGGCCCACGGGTTCAACACCCGTCGAGTCGCGCCGCGACGAACGGGATCCGGATGCTGCTGCAACTGCGCGGGGCCACGTTCGCCGACGTGTTCGCCGTACGACTGATCGTCGAGCATCCCGCGGCCCGACAGTTCGCATCGATCGCGACCCTGCAGGACATCGCAGACCTCAAGCGGTTGGTGCAAGAGCAGGCCGAGGCTGCTCTGTCCGACCACCCGCTCGTCGCGGCACAGGTCCACGAGCTCGTCATCGAACGGGCCGGCAATCCCCTCCTGGCCGTGCTCGGCGAGATCCTGGAGGAGTTGCTCGAGCTCGAGAACGTCACGTCGAGTCGAGGAACGTCCCACCAGGGCTTCGTCGAGAAGCGGGAGACGGCGCTCGAAGCCCACCAGAAGTTCGTCGCCTTCGTGGAAGCCCATGACGGTGCCGGGGCCGAGCAGTTCTGGCGCGATCACCTCTTGTCGTCGGCCACGCTGAGGGAGCAGAACCTGGTTCCGATCGAGCTTGCCCCGACCGGCCCGTTGTCAGCCCCGAATCGGGCTCGTGTCATCTGATCCCGTGTGTCGAGGCCCGGCTTCGGGGCCCGCTGGTTCCGGGTGCGATTCGTGTAGGTCAGTGCCCCCGGGGTGACTCGAACACCCGACGCACGGTTTAGGAAACCGACGCTCTATCCTCTGAGCTACGGGGGCTCGGGTAACAAACTAGCTCCCATGAGAAGGGCCGGGGTCAAGAGGGTCCTGTGGGCTGCCACGATCGGCGGCAGTGTGGGATAGGCCTGCACCACGAGCGTGTCGTAGCTGGCGCAGG
>JAFAWZ010000303.1 GCA_019241495.1 Acidimicrobiales bacterium
ATGGCCGAGCCGGATTTCGACCTCAGGTAGTCCGTGGGTCAATTAATCGACTCGACGAGTTCCGCTCAGTCGTTCAGTCCGCCGGGTGCTACCGCCGGATTGATTCGGGTGAGGAAATCGGGCATCTGGTTCCATCCGTCGATCCAGATCGTGTTGACATCAAGCGAGCGTAAGTACCGATCCTTTACCGGGTTGCGGCGGCCCTGCACGGTGTAGGAGGCAGGCACGTTCATGCCGCAGACCAAGCGAATGTCGTCGTGGATGAGGTTGAAGTTAGGGTCGCTGAGGCTGAAACCAACGAACAGAAACGCCGTGTCGACCAGTTCGCCACGCAGGAAGCCGAGCATCTCTTTGCGGTCGACTCGGGAGCGCGCATAGTCCAAGCGCGTCAAAACGATCGTGTCCGGCTGATCGATCGACCCATGCAGCTTCACCAGATGGCGTTCCGGTCTCTCCGCGCGTCGGGCCTTGAATTGCTCTTCGGAGATGCTGACTCGAAGTTGTTCGTTGGCCTCAAGGTACGCGGCTTCGATCAGCTCGTCGTGGTTGGGCGTAAACAGGAGTGGCAGATTGAGCCGGACGAGCGCGGCGTGGCTTGGGGTAGTGCGAATGAAAGGCTGCCGGCTGGCGTCGAACTGGGACAGCAGGAACTCGCGATAGTTGGCTTCGCCAACCACCTGGCGGAATAGCTGAGCGCAATCGAGCGGCCCCTCTTCGATGAAGAACGCTCGAAGTGAGGCGTGCTCCTCGGACGGGGAGTGGACCATGATCTCCCGACACATTCGATTGACCAACCACGGCCACGAGGGAAGTGGGAGACCGTCGTCGTCGGGAACAAGGTCGAAGCCCGGGAAGTCGTGTGGCCACCAACGCTCGTAGCGGTCGTAGTCGAACGTGGCACGACCGTTCAGCCTGGCGGCTCCGAAGGACAGCCCGGCCCCAAGGAAAACCAGCAGTCGACCCTGTCCGGCGACGACCTGACGCAGACGGTGGACGAGTTGGGAGTTGGCTGGATCCTGATGCCAAGCGGTCATGAGGCTTCAGTGTCGCACCGCGGAGAGGCCCGGCGCCGCTGGGCGCCCCCACCAGGATGAGCCGTCAGGACTCCTCGGGTGAGTAGAACTCCCCGGCGTCTCGGGCACGGCCCGCCGCGTCCGGCGCTCCAATGCTTGCCAAGCGCTCTCGCCACGCCTTTCGCCATTCCACTCGGGTGGCGTCATCCGCCAGCTTGGCGTCGACGTCTTCATCATTGTCGATCGGCCACGGGGTCACCGGCTCGCCTCCCAAGCAGATCCGCATCAGCAGCGCTCGCCGAACGAGGTCCCGGAGGCGGTCGACCATGTAGGCCGTGGCCGTGCCGGCCGGCGCATCGTGCGGCACGGTCGAAATGGCGTAGTTCCGCTTTCGAAGGTCCTTCCCTCGGAGACTGCCGCCGTGCACGAGCTTCGATCGAAGGTCGTAGAGGTGCTTGATGTCGTTGAAGATCGCTTCGGCCGGATCGTCGGTCTCTGCCAACAGGGCGGCGGCCCGGGTCTTCAGTCGCAAAATGATGTCGGTAGTACTCGAGCCAGACAACGCGCCTTCGAGCGCGGTCGTCAGGTCCACGATCTGTTCGTCCCAGCCGCCGGACTGGAAGGACTCGGCGAACTTGGCGAGCGCCATTCCGAATGACGTCACCAGCATGTCGGCGGGCTGACGGCTAACGGCATCGAGGAGCTGGCTGAGACCGACCAAGGCGGGCTCATCGGCTGACGAGAGCCGGACGGTCCGCTGGACGAGTGCGTGGGAACCGTTGAACACAGTCGAGTAGGGCTTGAGCCGACGGACCAGCGTGGTCTCGCCGCGGACCTCGTAGAACGACTGGCAGGTGCTGGCGTAGAGGAGGCGGATCAGCCGCAGGAAGCGACCGATGCGGGCGTTCAGCGCGGAGGCGACCTGATAGCGGTCGACGCCACGGTCCTCGACGGTCAGAATCGACAGCGGCTGGGCCATCGGCCAGGGATCGTCACCATTGAAGGCGCTGTACCCGCCAGGGATGTGCCGTGCGATCTCCTCGAAGATGCCACCTCGAAATTCGGCCGGCACGATGTGGACACCCAATAGGTCGACCGGCGCCCCATCGCAGGTCGTCACGTGCGAGACGAGTCGACACACCGCCACCACGGCGTCAGAGGACCCCAGGGCCGCCAGCAGCTCGGTGACTGACTCCTCCACTCCGGTCGCGGTGGCCTCAAAGGGCTCACCGTTGCGGCTACAGCGAGCAATACAGGCTTCGATGAAACCGTAGGCCCAGTGGTTGGCGAAGTCTCTCCCTGACGCACCCAACGGGAGCCCGAAGCGACCGGGAAAAGTGGCGTCGAGGAGTTCGCACAGTCGGGCGAACTCGGGGACGTTGACGTCACCGCCCTCGTAGTCCCGGCCGACCTGCAGGTAGGGCCGATACCGCGACGGAGGAACGACATGATATTCCTGCAGTGCGGAGAAGGCAGCCCCGGCCAACGCCCGCGCTGCGCTACGGATCTCCGCGAAACCGTCGCCCTCCGGAGGAAGAGTCGCAGCCGTCATCTCCCCATCTTGCCGACGCCGAAGGAGTCAGGCGCGGGACCCGACCAGTCGTGGTTCCTAACGCCGGTCAGCGGCTTGATCTGCGGTCGGGAACGGAGGTCTCATCGTCGACAGGCCCTCGGAGAGGAAAGAAGGTCCACATGTGGAGAGTTGCGATCTACGGCAGAGAGGCCCCAGGCCGGGCCGGTCGAGCCAGGTTGGATCGGCAGGTGGCTGCCCTGGCGGCCCAGGTGACGCGCCAGCCGGACTGGCAGCAGGTGGCGACCTACGGGGACCAGGACCTCGGTCCCGGGCGACCGGCCCTGTCGCGGCTCCTGGCCGAGGCGCCTGGACGGATTGACTTTGTTGCCGTCGACGGGTACGGGCGCCTATCCCCGGACCGCCGGGAGCTGGACGCGCTCCTAGCTCAGCTGGACGGCGCCGGGGTCCGGGTGGTGGTGCTCCGTCCCTCGTCCGGGCGCAGGTTCGCCCGGATGGTCGCGAATCTGGCGTTGGCCGACATGATCGGCGAAGCCGCCCGCTGAACGCCGCCCGCGTCCGCCGCCGCTTGCTACCTGTTGGCGAGCACGGCCACGACAGCGCCGACGGTCATGAACGGCGCCATGGGCAGGCTCGATTGGCGTCGCCCGGCGAGGCCAGCTGCGAGCACGGCGACGGCGGCAGCGAGGAAGGCGATCAGGGTGCCGGTGATGACCGGCGACCAGCCGAGCCAGCCGAGGTAGGCGCCGAGGATGCCGGCCCATTTGACGTCGCCGAGGCCCACCCCGGCCGGGAAAGCCAGGCCGAGTGCGAGATAGAACGCGGCGAGTCCTGCCGTGGCGATGCCGGCTCGGGCCGACGGCCACCACAGACCCGACGGAGCCGACGCCAACACGAGCAGCACGGCGGTGATCGGGTAGGCGGAGAACACGACCTGGTTCGAGATGCGTCGGACGGCGAGGTCGGTGGCGCTCACGACCGCGCCGACGACGGCGAGGCCGCTGTAGGCGGTTAGCGGCGCCGACCATCCGAAGCGCCAGATCACCGCCGCCTCGATGGCCAGGCTGCCGGCGACGGTGGCGGCGATGCGACCGGGGGTGTCGATCCCGGCGAACACACCGGCGAGGGTCACGATGACAGTCGGACCGATCGCGGCGTTAAGGGCGTGTCGGTAGTGAGGGTGCGGTAAAGACGAGCGGTGATCTCGTCCATGTCGACGTCGAGGTCGGCGAGCCGGGCCCGGAGAAGTTGGAAGGTGGCGGTTACCGCGTCGGGGCGGCCGTGGGCGGCGTGGAGGGCCATGAGCCGGCGGTAGGGCTCTTCGGCGTAGCGGTCCAGGTCGATGACCCGTTCGAGGACCTCGACGGCAAGGTCGGGGTGGCCGGCGCGTTCGTCGAGCTCGGCCAGGCGGAGGTGGGCGTCGAGGGCGCGCCGGTGGAGATCTTGGCGGACCGGTTCGACCCACGAGTAGCCGATGCCGGAGAGCAGGTCGCCCCGGTAGGTCTCGACCGCCCGACGCAATGCGATGCGGGCCGTGTCGTCGTCGTCGGCTCGTGCGGCTTCGGCGAGGGCGGCTTGGAACCGCCACAGGTCGCAGGCGATTTCGGCCGGGTTGGGCCGGTAGTGCTCGCCGGTCTTCTCCAGCACTTCGAGGCTGTTGTCGCCGGTGCTGCGCAGCCGGGAACGCAGGTCGCCGAAGGGTCGCCAGAACTGGCGGCGGACCTGGTCGGGCTCGGTGTCGGGCCATAGGGCGTCGACGGCCTCGTCGCTGGTGGCGCCTTCGGGGCGCAGCAGGTACCAGGCGAAGAGAGCCTGGGCGCGCCCGCGCAGCCCGGAGGTGATCGTCTGGCCGTGCACGATGATGCGGAGTGGGCCGAGCATGTCGACGACGATCGCCCGGTCCTCGTCGCCGCCGAGATCGGGCACTTCGGGCCAGGCGACGTCCGCCGCTTTTTCGGTCGGCCAGCCGGGATCACCGCGAAGCGGGGTGACCGACCCATAGGTGCCGTCGGGGTCGGAGTCGTCGTCGGCTTCGTCGTTGGCGTCGTTCACCGCGCCGAGCAGCTCGGTGGCCTCGTCGGCTCGCAGCTGGTAGAGACTCATGCCGGCGAGGTCACGGACGCCGCCGTCACCCTCGACTCCGGTGGCGGTCGCGCTGGCATCGAGGGTGAGCCGGCTGGTGGCGAGCGGCGACGAGCCGAGGAAGATAAGGGCAATGCCCAAATGGGACGCGTCGGCGAGCAGGGCCGCCCAACGACCGTGCGACTCCGTCGGTACTTGGCCGAGGAGCACGAGGAGAAGTGGGAGCGGGTTCTCGGGGTTGTCGTGGCGGAAGGTCGCAGCGTCGGAAGCGTCGACGCCGGCCATCCGTCGGGTTCGGGCGATGCGCTCCGCCTCGACCGCTCGGGCCATGTGATCGCTGTCGTCGACACGTCGCAGAGCCCTGTCGGCGGCGAGTCCGGGAAGCAGCCGGTCGGCGGTGTCGGTGGTGAGGAGGATCTCCGTGGCGCCGGGGACGGCCCGTACTAGGAGGGCAGCCACGAGCGCGCGGGCTACGTCGTCGACGACGGGGCCGATGAGCGCCAGGCCGGAGAGGTCGGTGACTTCGACGGCAACGGGGACGCCGTTTCGGGTGCCGATCTCGAGCCAGCCCGGGTCGAGTCGACGTGCGTCGTCGTCAACCGGGAACACGGGCACCACCTCGGGAGCCGCCGGGGCCTCGTTCGGTTCGTCGGGTCTGGCCGCTTGGCTGAGGTGGCGCAGGGTGGGCCGCGGCGGTACTGGGCTGAGGTCGCGGCCGGGCCTGGGCGGCCGGTACCGGTAGGCGTGACGGCGTCGGAGCCGGCCGATGGCCACGGTGGCGAGCACCCCAGCGGCGAACGAGGCGGCTACTTCTGAACCGGACGGGAGTCGGACCGGTTGGCTGCTCGATACCTCACGGTGCGGGACGGTTCCATTGTGATGCGCGCTGGGTGCTGCAGTTGCCGGGGACGTCGTGGGCGTGGCAGTCGGCGCCGTAGTCGATGGTGTGGCTGGTGCTGGTGCGGACGGGTTGCTCGTCGCCGTCATGGGCGGCGCAGGCGCTGGCGACGGGGTGGACGTCGTCGGTGGTGTCGAGGATGTCGCGGCGGGCAGGAGGAGGGTCCAGCCGGGGTCGATCCAGTGCGGGTCGTCCAGGGTGACGCCGCCGGGCTGGGGTCGGCCAACGTTGAGTTGGTAGATCTCCGACCAGCGCAGCGGATCACCGAGCTGTTTCTGGGCGATTCCCCACAGCGTGTCGCCCCGCTGCACCGTGTAGATGGCCGGCGCGGACATCGGTGCTGGCGCTGTGGGAGCCTCGGCCTCGTTGTTCGAGTCGACCGTCGGTGTGGTGGTGGTGGCGGCGGTGAGCGTTGCGTTTCGGATGACCAGGGCGGCCACCGGACGACGGGCCGGCAGCCCGACCGCGCCGGCCGACCCTCCCCCAGAGCCGGGGTGAGCCGGCCTGGGGGCGAGGGTCAGGCAGGCGACGATGATGGCGGCGACGAGTCGGCCGGTGACCGGTTGGAAGATCCCGGCTACCGGGAGGTGGGGGGCGTGACGCCCCGAGAGCGCGGCCGGTATCTCTACGGCAAGGGACGCGACCAGGGTGGCCCAGGTCAGCCAGACCACGACGGCGAGGGCGTCGACGAGGGTTTGGGCAGGGATGCCTTGGCGGTTGAGGGCACGGCCGACCTGGCCGGCGGAGGGGAGGTGGTGCGGGAGGGGCCAGCCGATGAAGTGCCACAGCGCCCAAGGCACCCCGACCACCAGACCGGCCAGCACAGCGAGAGCGGCGAGGCCTTTGGCCAACTGCACGACTTTGGTCATGGGTTGGCCTGTTCCGCCGTGGCCGTACCGCTGCCCGATACGGTGAGGTGGTCGATGCCGGCCAGGGAGAGCAGTTGGGTGGGCTGGGTGACGGTGATCGTCACGGTGACCTGATCGCCGTCGACGGTGACGGTGCCGCGCTGGCCGGCTTGGGCCAGGTACTGCTCGGCGTCCGCGCTGGCCTCGACCGGGTCGAGGGTGATCTGCCCGGTGGAGCGGTAGAGGGGGATGTTGATGGCTTGGGCGCCGGCGCGGGCTGCGGCTTGGGCGTCGTCGATGGCTCGGACCTTGGCCGACAGGGCGAGCCCGCCGTCGAGCACGAGGCCGGCCATGACCAGCAAGGCGACGGTGAAGATCACCACGAAGGCGGTCACCATCCCGGCTTCGGGTTCGCCGAGCCGGCCGCGCAGCCGACTGAGTCTGGCGGTCATGTCGCCGCCCGGTAGACGTCGATGACCGACGTCGCGGTGGAGGAAATGGTCTGTGATGCGGGCAGGCGTAAGCCGACCAGGTCGACGTGGCAGGTGACGGTCACCTGCACTTGGCCGCCCGGAGCGAAGTCGGCGGTGTCGGTGCTCACGGTGAGGTTCGCGCAGGTAACGCCGTCGGATCCGAGGGCGGTGGTGGCGGCTTGTTGGGCCATGGCGGTCGCGGTGGCGGGGTCGCGGGCGATCGATGCCGCCCGGGCCGCTTGGGCGGCGGCGCCGTCGACTTCGAGGCGGGCGGAGACGGTGCGGCCGAGGGCGACTACGAACAGCAGCATCAAGAGGAGGAGCGGAGTGAGCAGCACCAGCTCGGTGGCGACGCTGCCCGCCTCA
>JAFAWZ010000223.1 GCA_019241495.1 Acidimicrobiales bacterium
CGGCCGTCGATCCGGGTCTCCAGGTAAGCCCGGACCTTGTCGTCATCGGGCTGCACGGCCCCGATCCGGATGCCGCGAGTGGTCCCACAGTCCTCCTGCCGAACGATGAGCTCCTGGGCCACGTCCACCAACCGCCGGGTCAGGTACCCCGAGTCGGCGGTGCGCAGCGCGGTGTCTGCCAGCCCCTTGCGGGCCCCGTGGGTGGAGATGAAGTACTCCAGAACCGACAGGCCCTCTCGGAACGAGGACCGGATGGGCCGGGGGATCATCTCACCGCGAGGGTTGGACACCAGGCCTTTCATGCCGGCGATCTGGCGCACCTGCTGCGGGTTACCGCGGGCACCGGAGTCGACCATCATGTCGAGTGGGTTGAACTTGGTGGAGGCGAGGGTCTGCTCCATGGCCCGCCCGATCTCCGAGTTGGCCGCCGTCCAGATCTCGATCTCCTTCTGGCGCCGCTCGTCGTCGGTGATGATGCCCCGCTTGAACTGGGTCTCGGCCTTTTGGGCCTCGGCCTCGTAGCGGGCGATGATCTCGCCCTTGGTGGGCGGGGTCTTCACGTCATCGATCGAGATGGTGAGCCCCGATCGGGCCGCGTAGTGGAAGCACAGATCCTTGATGCGGTCCAGGCTGGTGGCCACCACGACCCGGGGGTAGTGCTCGGCCAGGTGCTCGACGATGGCCCCGATGGGGCGGTTGCGCTTGCCGACTATGTCGTTGACGAACGGGAAGTCGTCAGGCAGGGCCGAGTTGAAGACGAGCCGGCCCACCGTAGTCTCGAGCTCCTCCTCGGTGGCCTGGCCGTCGGCGCCGACGTGGCCGCCCCGCCACTTGACGGTGGCGTGGAGGTCGATCTCGCCCGCGTCGTAGGCCCGCTCCACCTCGAAGAGATGGCGGAACACCCGGCCCTCCCCGACAGCCCCCTTCTTCACCAGAGTGAGGTAGTAGGCGCCGAACACCATGTCCTGGGTCGGGGTGACGATGGGGCGACCGGTGGCCGGCGAGAGGATGTTGTTGGCGGACAACATCAAGATCCGGGCCTCGGCCTGAGCCTCCGCCGAAAGTGGCAGGTGAACTGCCATCTGGTCGCCGTCGAAGTCGGCGTTGAAGGCGGTGCAGACCAGGGGGTGGATCTGGATGGCCTTGCCCTCGACCAGGACCGGCTCGAAAGCCTGGATGCCGAGACGGTGAAGCGTCGGAGCGCGGTTCAGCAGAACGGGATGCTCTTTGATCACTTCCTCCAGGACATCCCATACCTGGGACCGGCGCCGCTCGACCATCCGCTTGGCCGACTTGATGTTCTGGGCCAGCTCCAGGTCGACGAGCCGCTTCATCACGAACGGCTTGAACAGCTCCAGCGCCATCTGCTTGGGCAGGCCGCACTGGTGCAGCTTCAAGGTGGGGCCCACCACGATGACCGAACGGCCGGAGTAGTCGACCCGCTTGCCGAGCAGGTTCTGGCGGAACCGGCCCTGCTTGCCCTTCAACATGTCGGACAACGACTTCAGCGGTCGGTTGCCCGGGCCCGTCACCGGCCGACCCCGTCGCCCGTTGTCGAACAGGGCGTCGACGGCCTCTTGGAGCATCCGCTTCTCGTTGTTGACGATGATCTCGGGGGCGCCCAGGTCGAGGAGCCGCTTAAGCCGGTTGTTGCGGTTGATGACCCGCCGGTACAGGTCGTTGAGGTCCGACGTGGCGAAGCGGCCGCCGTCGAGCTGGACCATGGGGCGCAGCTCGGGCGGGATCACCGGCACCGCGTCGAGGATCATGGCCCGGGGGTCGTTGGCCCGCCGGCCGTGCTCGTCGCGCCGGTTGAACGCGGTCACGATCTTCAGCCGCTTGATGGCCTTCTGGCGGCGCTGGACCGACAACGGCCGGCGCCCGTCGGTCGGGTCGATGGCCTCGCGGAGCTTGACCTCTTCCTCGTCGAAGTCGATCTCGTTGATCAAGCTGGCGATGGCCTCGGCGCCCATGCCGCCCCGGAAGTAGTCCGAGTAGCGGTCCCGCAGCTCGCGCCACAGCTGCTCGTCCTCGATGATCTTGCGGGCGTGGAGGTTGCGGAACTCGTCAAAGGTGCGCTTCGTGAGGTCCAGCTCGGCTTCGGCGCGCTCGCGTATCGAGGTGAGCTCCTTGTCGACCTGGCGCTGGCGAGCCTTCAACTCGGAGTCCTTGGCCCCGTCGGCTTCCATCTTGGCCAGCTCGTCCTCGAGGCCCTTGAACCGCTTGTCGAGGTCCAGGTCCCGGGCCCGCTCGATCTCGCCCAGCTCCTCCTGGAGCTCGGCCTCGAGGCTGGGCAGGTCGGTGTGGCGCTTCTCCTCGTCGACCCAGGTGACCAGGTTGGCGGCGAAGTAGATGACCTTCTCCAGCTGCTTGGCCTTCAGCTCCTCCCGAGCCTCGGTGCCCATGAGCAGGTAGGCCAGCCAACTGCGGGTGCCGCGCAGGTACCAGATGTGCACCACCGGGGCGGCCAGCTCGATGTGGCCCATGCGCTCGCGGCGCACCTTGGATCGGGTGACCTCGACCCCGCAGCGCTCGCAGATGATGCCGCGAAAGCGGACCCGCTTGTACTTGCCGCAGTAGCACTCCCAGTCCTTGGTCGGACCGAAGATCTTCTCGCAGAACAGCCCGTCCTTCTCAGGACGCAGGGTGCGGTAGTTGATGGTCTCGGGCTTCTTGACCTCGCCGTTGGACCAGGTGCGGATGGCGTCCGCCGTGGCCAGACCGATCCGCAGCTGTTCGAAATTGTTTACATCTAGCACTTAGCAATCACCCCGCTGGGTCTCCGCAGCCGGACCGGCAATGTCGGCTTGGCTGACCAGGTCAGCACTGCCGGCCGGCTGCACAATGAGTGCCGGCCGGAGGCCGGCACGATCAAACTCGGGGAGCAACCTCTGGTTGCGACCCGAAACCATCTAAAACCCTCTTTCGCTGGCTCGACGGGCATCCTCTTCGTCGGAGCCCCGCTCCGGACGGCTGATGTCGATACCGAGCTCCTCGGCCGTGCGGAACACGTCCTCGTCCAGCTCGCGCATCTCGATCTCCTCGCCGGTGTTGGAGAGCACCTCGACGTTGAGACACAGGCTCTGCATCTCCTTGATGAGCACCTTGAAGCTCTCGGGGATCCCCGGCTCGGGGATGTTCTCGCCCTTGACGATGGCCTCGTATACCTTCACCCGGCCGAGGACGTCGTCGGACTTGATGGTGAGCAGTTCCTGCAGTGCGAAGGCGGCGCCGTAGGCCTCGAGGGCCCACACCTCCATCTCCCCGAAGCGCTGGCCGCCGAACTGGGCCTTACCTCCGAGCGGCTGCTGGGTGATCATCGAGTAGGGCCCGGTGGACCGGGCGTGGATCTTGTCGTCGACCAGGTGGGCCAGCTTCAAGATGTAGACGTAGCCCACCGAGATCGGGTTGTCGTAGGGCTCCCCCGTGCGGCCGTTGTAGAGGGTCGCCTTGCCGTCGGTCCGGATCTGCACGTCGCCGTTGGCCGAGTCCA
>JAFAWZ010000297.1 GCA_019241495.1 Acidimicrobiales bacterium
GTCCGATGAGCGGATCCCCAATGCCGAGAAGGACCTTGATGGCCTCGAGCGCCTGTATGGAACCGACCACTCCGGGCAGCACGCCGAGGACGCCCGCCTCCGCGCAGGACGGCGCCAGCTCGGCCGGCGGCGGCTCCGGGATCATGCACCGGTAACACGGCCCCTCGTAGGGAGCAAAGACCGTCACCTGACCCTCGAAATGGAAGATCGAGCCGTGTACGACCGGGATCCTCTTGATCAGCGAGGCGTCGTTGACGAGGTACCGGGTCGGGAAGTTGTCCGTGCCGTCGACGATGGCGTCGTAGCCGGCGAATATGTCCAGGATGTTGTCCGCTCCGAGGCGCACGTCGTAGGTCACCACGTTGATGTCGGGGTTGATCGCCGTGAGCGTCTTCTTGGCCGAGTCGACCTTGCGCTCGCCGATGCGGTCCATGTTGTGCAGGATCTGGCGCTGAAGGTTGGAGGCGTCGACGACGTCCATGTCGATGATGCCGAGGGTGCCGACCCCGGCCGCCGCGAGGTACAGGGCGGCCGGCGAGCCGAGGCCACCCGCACCGAGGAGCAGAACCTTCGAGTCGAGCAGCTTGGCCTGGCCCGCTACGTCCACCTCGGGCAGGAGGATGTGGCGCTGGTAGCGGTTGCGCTGGTCCGGGGTCAGGCTGACCGGCGGCTTCCACGAGCGCCCCTCGTCCTTCCATTTGTTGAACCCTCCGGCCATGGACACCACGTCGGTGTAGCCCAGCTGGGTCAACGTGTCGGCCGCGAAGGCAGAGCGGGTGCCGCCCGCGCAGTACACGACGATGTGCGCCCCGTGGTCGGCGACCTTCCCCTCCACCTGGCTCTCCAGGTGGCCTCGGGGGATGTGGATCGCGCCCGGCAGGGCGCCCTGCTCGTACTCGTCGGGCTCTCGGACGTCGAGCACGACGGTGCCGGGTCGGGCCACCTCCGTCTCGGCCGCGGCGGTGTCTACCTCCCGGATGCGCGCCTTGGTGGCGCGCAGCAGATCTCTGAAGCTGGCCATGCCTAAATCTTACCTATAAGGTCGGGATATAGAGCTCGACGACGTCATCCGGGCCCGGCGCATGTGCCGAGACTTCGCTGACCGCCCCGTAGACCGCCAAGTCGTGGACCGGTTGCTCGATCGGGCCCGCAGAGCCCCCTCGGCCGGGCACACCCAGGGTTGGTCCTTCCTCGTCCTCGAAGGCCCGGCCCAGACCGGTCGCTTCTGGGCCTCCAACGCCGACCCGGAATGGCTGGCCCACCCGACGCTGCCCGGACTGCTCAAGGCCCCGGTCATCGTGGTGCCGTGGTGCAGCGCCTCGCTGTACCGGAGCCGTTATTCAGAAGCGGACAAAGTCGGCACCGATCCGCCAGACTCCGTCTGGACCATCGACGCCGCGTTCGCCACCATGCTCCTGCTTCTGGGCGTTACCGCGGAGGGTCTCGGGGCGCTCTTCCTCGCGTTGCGGCCTGCGGCCCCCGAACAGCTACGGGCTGAGTTCGGCGTGCCCCAGTCCTGGCAACCGATCGGGGCGGTGGCGGTCGGCTGGCCGGCGGGCGATGGTGGACCGGCCGGCTCGGCCAGCCGGGGCCGCCGGCCCATCGGCGAGATCGTTCACCGGGGAGACTGGTAACCCGGCTCGCAGCCGACCAGCCGGGGCAGTACCTCGCTGATCGATTCACGCACCACTGCGGCGGCGAGGTGGTCGTAGGGGGTCGGCTCGGCGTTCACGATGACGACCTTGGCCCCCGACTCGTGAGCCGCCGGCACCAGCCCCGCCGCCGGGTAGACAGCCAGGCTGGTGCCGACGGCCAGGAAGACATCGCAGGACCGGGACGCGACCTCGGCTCGCATGATGGTCTCGGGGTCGAGGGCCTGGCCGAAGCTGATCGTCGCCGACTTCAAGATGCCTCCACAGCTCCGGCAGCGAGGGTCGTCCTCTCCGCCCCGGACCCGTTCCAGGGCTCTCTCCATGGGCGCTTCCTCCCCACAGTCCCAGCATCTGACCCGGCGCATGGTGCCGTGGACCTCGATCACCAGCTCGGGGCCCTGCCCGGCCTGCTGGTGCAGCTCGTCGATGTTCTGGGTGATGAGCGCGACCAGGCGACCCTGGCGTTCGAGCTCCACCAGGGCCCGGTGGCCGGGGTTGGGCCGGGCCGTCCACGCCGGGGAGTTGAGGCGGCTCTGCCACGACGCCCGGCGGACATCCGGGTCGCTCAAATAGTGAGCCAACGTCGATGTCCGCTCCGCCTCGGGGTTCTTGGTCCACACGCCCTGGGGGCCGCGAAAGTCGGGAATGCCGCTATCGGTCGAGATCCCGGCGCCCGTGAGGACAGTGACCCGCTGGGCGTTCCTCACGATCTCGACGGCCGTCAGAAGCTGTCGCAAGACTCGCCGGAGGGAGAAGGCGGCGGCTCGTCTTTGACCAACTCTCTCCTCCGCCGCACCCTGGGGAGGGGACGAGCCGCCCCCTCCTCCCACCTGGAAATAGTTTTGCGACAACTTCTCGGCATGGCCCCAGTCTCACACGCGAATCCTCGAGCCGGCCCTTGAATTGGTTAAAATCTCTGATATACATTGAAGTACTTCTTAATCACTGGGGAGGCCGTATATGACACTGATCGCGTTCGAGTCACCCGTGCTCGCCATCCGGCCCTGGGAGGATGAAGTCCTCGACCACCTCGGCTTCGATCCTCGGTCCCCTTACGTGGAGCGCTTCTGGTTGGCCATCGTGGGGCCCAGCACGACCTGGCTGCTGCGCCGCATCGCAGCCTGCTTCGACGCCACGCCCGAGGGATTCGAGATGGACCTAGGCGAGACAGCCCGGGCCCTCGGCCTGGGCGACAGGAGCGGGCGGAACTCGCCGTTCTTCCGGACCCTTAACCGCATGGTCCAGTTCGAGCTGGCCCGCCCGGTGGGAGCAGCCGAGCTCCAGGTCATGCGCAGGCTGCCCGCGCTCACCCGACGCCAGACGACCCGCCTGTCACCCGCCCTGCAGGCTTCCCATGAGCGGTGGCAGGCGGACCAGCTGAAGGTCCCTCCGGGCGAGGTGATCCGCCGGCGCAGCCGGCAGCTGGCCTTGAGCCTGTTGGAGCTGGGCGAGGATCCGGAGGAGGTGGAACGCCAACTGTTGCGGTGGCGGTACCACCCGGCCCTCTCACGCGAAGCGGTCAGCTGGGCGGTAGAGCGCCAGCGCCAGGCCATGGCCGTCCAACAAGCTGGGTGACCTTCCATGACACCGAGCCCGTAGGCTCCAACATGTGGCCTTGGCTGACGTGGAGACGGCACCGCCGGATTTTCCGCCTGGCCGGGCGGTGTCGGTGCCGCCGCGAGGCCGGACATGGGTCTATGACTCCGGCCCGGCATCGGGGCCCGCGCTGGTGCTCCTCCATGGCTGGACCTCCACGGCGGCGCTCAACTGGTACCGGTGCTTTCCGGCCCTGCAAGGGGGCGGGCGGGTCGTGGCCCTCGACCTTCGGGGCCACGGCCGGGGAATCCGCAGCCGTTTGCCCTTCAGGCTCGAAGATTGCGCCGACGATGTGGCCGCCCTGATCCAGGCGCTTGGGCTGGGCCCGTCGACCATCGTCGGCTACTCGATGGGCGGTCCCGTGGCTCAACTGCTGTGGCGCCGCCACCGGGAGGTCGTAAGCGGGCTGGTCCTGTGCGCCACCGCGGCCCGTTTCGCCAGCCGCGGCCAATGGAAAGGACCGATGGGCACGATGGGCCTGGGCGCGTCGGTGGCCATCTCCCTTCTCCCGGGCGCGCTGCGCCGGCGGGGCATGGCCGCCGCGACCCGCAACTGGGCCGAGCCGGCCACAGCCAGGTGGGCGATCGAGGAATGGTGTCGGCATGATCCGTCCGCCCTCATCCAGGCGGGCTTGGCCCTCTCGCGTTTCGACTCCACTCCCTGGGTCGGTCACATCGACGTGCCGACCGCGGTGGTCGTCACCACCGAGGACAGCGTCGTTTCCCCCCGCCGCCAGCTGTTGCTGGCCAAAAGCGTTTCGGGAGCTGGCGTCATCCCGGTCGCGGGCGATCATCGGGCCTGCGTGGACCTACCGGATCTGTTCGTACCGGCGCTCGTCGAGGCATGCCGGTCGGTCCGCGGCCGAACCGTCGTGAGCTGAGACCGGGCGACCGGACATCTTTCGGCGAGTGGCATTTCTTTCCGCAAATGGGCGGAATAGGGGTCCACTCGCCAAAAACTGGCCACTCGATGGGGCGCTTGAAAGCGCGTTAGCGCCGGCGACCGGACTACTTGGACGAAAAAGGAGGCGGCGGCATCTCACCCTGCTCACTCGACCCGGTCGCAGGCACTCAGGCCAAGGCCCGCTCCAGCTCCCGCGCCGCCCTCATCACCGCCCCTGAGTACCGCCGCCCCGGCTGGCGGCTGGTCCGGTCGACCGGTCCTGACACCGATATGGCCGCTACCAACGCGCCCTCAACCAGGACCGGAGCGCTCACCGAAGCCACTCCCTTCTCCCGCTCCTCGACGCTCTCGGCCCAGCCCCGGCCCACGGCGACCGGGTCACCGGACAGGATCTTGGCTGCCGAACCGCGGTCCATGGGCAAGACGGCGCCGATGGTAACGATGGTGCGGAGACTGTGGGGCGACTCCAAGGCCGCCACGCACACTCGGGTGTCTCCGGAGCGGACGTACACCTGGGCGCTCTCACCCGTCTCGTCCCGCAGCCCGGCGAGCACCGGCCCGGCCAGCTCGGGCAGGGGTCGACCGGCGAGGGAGCCAGCGACCCGGCCCAGGCGGGCCAGGCCCGGGCCGAGGACGAAGCGACCCCCACCGTCACGGGCGACAAGCTCATGCGCTTCTAGCGCGACGGCCAGCCGGTGCGCCGTAGCTCGCGCCATTCCAGTGCGGTCGGTGAGCTCGGCCAGGGCGCAAGGCCCGGCCTCGAGGGCGCCGAGCACCATTACCAGCTTGTCCAACACGCCGACACCGCTTACACTTCTTCTCACTATTCAAGATGTTATCTCACATTCTGAGACGCCCACATTCTGAGACGCTCAGGATCGAGGGGTTCATCTGAAGGACAGGAGGTAGTCGCGCAATGAGCAAACTACGGACCCTTTCCGACAAGGTCTGGGACCGCCACGTGGTACGCAGCGCGGAGGACGAGCCGGACCTGCTTTACGTCGACATGCACCTCGTGCACGAAGTGACCTCGCCCCAAGCCTTCGACGGCCTGCGCATGGCGGGGCGCACCGTACGCCGCCCGGACCTCACCATCGCCACCATGGATCACAACGTGCCCACCACCACGATCGACGTCGCCGACCCGATCTCGGCCAAGCAGATGGAGGTCCTGGCGGCCAACTGCCGCGAGTTCGGGATCGAGCTGTTCGCCGTGGGCGACCCCGACCAGGGGATCGTCCACATCATCGGCCCCGAGCTCGGTCTGAGCCAGCCCGGCACCACCATCGTCTGCGGCGACAGCCACACGTCCACGCACGGGGCGTTCGGGGCGCTGGCCTTCGGCATCGGCACCAGCGAGGTCGAGCACGTCCTGGCCACCCAGACTCTTCCGCAGCCCCGGCCCCGGACCATGGCGGTGAACGTGGAGAACGTCCTGTCCGACGGGGTGACCGCCAAGGACCTGGTGCTCGCCATAATCGGGCTGATCGGCACCGGCGGGGGGATGGGCCATGTGATCGAGTACCGAGGAGAAGGTATCCGGGCCCTCTCCATGGAAGGCCGCATGACGGTGTGCAACATGTCGATCGAGGCGGGAGCGAAAGCGGGAATGGTCGCCCCCGACGACGCGACCTTCGCCTATCTGGAGGGCCGGCGCTACGCGCCGAAAGGACCGCGCTGGGCGGCCGCCGTGGAGGAGTGGAAGTCGCTGGCCACAGATCCGGGAGCGGCCTTCGACAAGGAGGTCAGCCTCGACGCCTCGGCCGTGACGCCCTATGTGTCCTGGGGCACCAATCCCGCTCAGGTGGTGCCCATCGGTGACGTCGTCCCGGACCCTGAGAGCTTCGACCAGCCCTCGGCACGCGAAGCAGCCGAGCGGGCCTTGGCCTACATGGGCCTCACCGCGGGCACCCCCCTGCGGGAAGTGGGGGTCGACACCGTGTTCATCGGGTCTTGCACCAATGCCCGCATCGAGGACCTGCGCGCCGCGGCAGCCGTGCTCGAAGGTCGCCGGGTCGACCCATCGGTTCGAGCCCTGGTCGTGCCCGGATCGGGTCGGGTGAAGGCCCAGGCCGAGAAGGAAGGGCTGGACCAGGTGTTCAGCGCCGCCGGCTTCGAGTGGCGCAACCCGGGCTGCTCCATGTGCCTCGCCATGAACCCCGACAAGCTGGCGCCGGGCGAACGGGCCGCCTCCACCTCGAACCGGAACTTCGAAGGCCGCCAGGGGAGGGGGGGCCGCACCCACCTCGTCTCGCCCGCCGTGGCTGCGGCCACCGCGGTGGCGGGCCACTTCGCCGCACCAGGAGATCTGAGCTGATGGAAGCTGTACGGATAGTTACCGGAACTGCAGTCCCTCTCGACCGATCGGACGTGGACACCGACCAGATCATCCCGAGCGACTGGCTGAAGCAGGTCGAGCGAACCGGCTTCGGGAAGGGTTTGTTCTCCGAGTGGCGAGACGATCGGGACTTCGTCATGAACCAGCCCGAGCACGCCGGTGCCACCATCTTGATCGCCGGGCCCAACTTCGGCACCGGGTCGTCGCGCGAGCACGCGGTATGGGCCCTCATGGACTACGGGTTCCGCGCCGTGGTATCGCCTCGCTTCGGGGACATCTTCCGAAACAACTGCACCAAGACCGGGCTGTTACCCGTCCAGGTCGACGAGCGGACCGGCCGGGCGCTGCTCGATGCTGTTGCCGCCGATCCGGGGCTGGAGATCACCATCGACGTGGAGCGCCGGACCCTTTCCGCCCCGGCCGCGGGCATCGAGGCGGTGTTCCCGCTGGACCCCTTCACCCAGCACCGCCTGCTCGAGGGCCTCGATGACATCGGCCTGACCATGCAGCACTCCGACGCCATCGAGGTCCACGAGAAGGAGCGAGCGGCCTGGCTCCCGAAGGTGGAGACCCCGGCCCGGTAGCGTTCACCCCCGGTGAAGAGGCTCATCCGATTTGCGCTCATAGTCGCCGTGCTGTGGGCAGCACGAAACGCCCTTCAGCGGTGGGTCGATGGTCCCGATCCCGAGCCATCGGGCGCGCCGTGGCCGCCCATCAAACAAGCGCAGCCCGATGTGGGGCCCGAGCCCGTCTCGTGGGTGGAGCCCAACGAGGCCGGTGAGGCCCCCGGCACCCACCCGGTCAAAGCAAAGATCAAGAGCGGGATCTATCACCTGCCCGGCGGCGCGGCCTACCAGCGGACCCGGCCGGACCGGTGCTACCTGTCGCCCGAGGCGGCAGAGGCGGACGGCTTCCACCGCTCGAAGCGATGATGGCGGTCGTATAGCGACGCGACCGGCGGGGCCGATTTTTCCGTGGACACATCGATTATCCGAGGGCAAAAGTGGAGCGCAGAGGAAGGGCCGAAGGGGCGCGGCTCAGCTCGAAGGCTTGCGGGCCACCACGGCGAGGATGTAGCAGTCCTCGATGGCGTGGAAGAACCCGACGTTGCCGGACGCCTCGGCGGAGTCGAAGCGACCCGCCTCTACCGATCGGCCGGCGTAGTTCAACCCGGCCCGCCATTCGATCTCGAAGCCCGCGCCTATCAGCAGATCCCGCAGCTCGACCCACGTGTACTCCACCTTGTGATCGGGGTCGATGAACTCGTCCTGCTGGATGCGCGTGACGCGCCCGTTCGGGGTGTCGACCGCGAGGTAGCCGCCCGGGCGCAGGATCCGCCACGCCTCCTTGGCCACCACCGCCCCCTCGTCGGGAGTGACGTGCTCCAACGACTGGCCGGAGTACACCAGGTCCACGCTCTGGTCTGTGAAGGCGGACAGGTCCACCATGGAGTGGTAGCGGTAGGAAACCGGTCCCCGTTCGGTGTCGACCTCGTCGTACCGGTCCCCGTAGTAGAGCGAGTGACGGTCGTCGGGGGGCAGGTCGACGATCACCAGGCTCTCGAACCGGTAGGGGTAGCCGAGCAGGACGAGCGCCCCGCGCCGGTCACCCAGGCTGGTGCCGCCCAGGTCGACGATGCGCCGGGCGGCAGGCAGGGCCCGGATGAAGCGGCACCGGCCGGCATGGATGGACGGCCCGAGCATGGCGGCCGAGAACGCCGGGCGGCTCTCGAACTCGGCCGAGCCCCGCAGGGTCTCCACCAGCTCCCGCTTCGACATGGTCCCCCGGGCCAGCCGGGGCAGGTACGTCGCCTCCCCCACCGGATCGGGCGCCCGTTCGAGCACGACCTGGTAGGCGAGGTGGAGCGCCACCGGGGCGGGGAGGCGTTCGAAGGGCACCCGGTCGAGCAACTTCGACACGACCCGTGCCCGGCCCCGCACCATCGCCGAGTAGGCCCGGCGAGCAGCCGGATGGCGCCCGATCATCGATCGATACATCGATCGATACTAGGTCCGGCCTACACGTCGGCCAGGGCCACGGCATCGAGGATGCCGGGGGTGGCCCTGACGGCGGCCAGCACTTGACCCGGCACCGGCTCCTCGAACGACAGCGCCATCATGGCCGAGCCCCCCGCCGCACTGCGGCCCAGCTTCAAGTCGACGATGTTGAGCCCGGCCTCGGCCACGATGGCCGCCACGGCCGCGACCATCCCGATCCGGTCGTCGTTGTGGAGCATGAGCATCCAGCGGGAGATGGGCAGCTCGATGTCGTGGTCGTCGACCATCACCACCCGGGGCGACCCATCGGAAAACATGGTCCCCGCCACCGCATGCTCCCCCCCTCTCAAGGTGAGCAGGTTGGCGTATCCCGACGAACCCGACGAGGCCGAGGTGGCCCGCACGGCCAGGCCCCGCTCGGTGGCGAGCTGGGGCGCGTTGACGAAGGAGACGGGCTCGTCGGTGGACACCGAGAACAAGCCCTTCTGCACAGCGAGCGTGAGGATCCGCGTGTCGAGGTCGGCCAGGCCGCCGGCGAACTCGATGTCGAGGACGGCGGGGAGCTCCCGGGCCAGGGCGGCCCACAGCCGGCCGAGGCGCTCGGCGAGAGGGAGCCACGGCCGCACCCCCTCGGGCGCGTCGGCCGCCGCGATGTTGACCGCGAAAGGAACGAAGTCTCCTGCCAGGGCCAGCTCGACCTGCTCGGCGATGGTCATCCCCGCCTTGTCCTGGGCCTCCCTCGTGCTCGCCCCCAGGTGAGGTGTCACCACCACTGACGGCAGCTCGAACAACGGCGAGGACGTCGTCGGCTCCTGCTCGAACACGTCCAGGGCGGCGCCCGCCACCCGCCCGTCCGACACTGCCTCCGCCAAGGCCTTCTCGTCGATGATCCCGCCCCGGGCGGTGTTGACGATGCGCACCCCGGGTTTGACCAGACCGAGGCGGTCGGCGCCGAGGAGGCCGGCCGTCTCTGGCGTCTTGGGCAGGTGAACCGTCAGGAAGTCGGCCCGGGCCAGCACCTCGTCGAGGGGGAGCAGCTCCGCCCCCATCTGGCGGGCCCGCTCAGGGCTGATGTACGGGTCGTAGGCGACCAGCTGCATGCCGAACGCGGCGGCCCGCTGGGCCACCAGGGCGCCGACCCGGCCGAGGCCGATCACCCCGAGCACCTTGGCGTGCAGCTCGATGCCCTCCCACCTGGGGCGCTCCCACCGCCCGGCCACGAGGGCGCCGTGGGCCTGGGGGATGTTCCGGGCCTGGGCGAGGAGCAGGGCCATGGTGTGCTCCGCCGCCGAGAGGATGTTGGCCTGGGGCGCGTTCACCACCATGACCCCCCGGCGGGTGGCAGCCGGCACATCGACGTTGTCCACCCCGATCCCGGCCCGGCCCACGACCACCAGATCGGCGCCTGCCTCGAGGACCTCGGCCGTTACTCGAGTGGCGGAGCGCACTATGAGGGCGGCCGCGCCGGGCACGGCCGCGACCAGCTCCTCGGGACCCAGTCCCAGACGCACGTCGACGTCGTGCCCCGCGGCGCGCAGGCGGTCGAGGCCCCCCTGGGCGATCTCCTCGGTGACCAGGACCCGGGCCAACGCTAGGCCCCGACCAGCTTGGCGATGCGGGTGATGCCCTCCTCCAGGGCCGCGTCGGCCAGCGCGTAGGAGAACCGGGCGTAGCCCGGCGCACCGAACGCCTCCCCCGGCACGAACGCCACCTTGGCCTCGTCGAGCACCAGGGCGGCCAGGTCGAGGGAGGTGGCTGCCCGGCGCCCTGCGAGAGGCCGCCCGAGCAGGCCCTCCATGCTCGGGAAGGCGTAGAACGCACCGAGCGGCTCGGGGCAGCGGACACCCTGGATGTCGTTGAGCATCGACACGATCGCGCGCCGCCTCCGGTCGTAGGTCGCCCGCATCTCCGCCACCGCCGCCAGGTCACCGCTGACCGCGGCCAGGGCGGCTCGCTGGGCCACGTTGCACACATTGGAGGTGGCGTGCGATTGGAGGTTGGACGCGGCCTGGACCACGTCGCCCGGGCCGATCAGCCACCCCACCCGCCAACCGGTCATGGCGTAGGTCTTGGCGACTCCGTTGACAACCACGCAGGTATCGGCGAGCTCGGGCACCAGCGCCGGCATGGAGGCGAAGCGGGCGTCGCCATAGACCAGATGCTCGTAGATCTCGTCGGTGACCACCCAGACCCCCCGTTCGACAGCCCAGCGCCCGATGGCGTCCACCTCCTCGGGGGCATACACCGCGCCTGTCGGGTTCGACGGCGACACGAACAAAAGAACCTTCGTTCGCGGCGTGCGCCCGGCTTCGAGCTGGTCCACTGTGACCTTGAAGCCGGTTTCTCCCGTAGTGGCGATCTCGACCGGTACCCCACCCGCCAGCCGGATGGCTTCGGGATAGGTCGTCCAGTACGGCGCGGGGAGGAGGACCTCGTCGCCCGGGTCGAGCAGGGTGGCGAACGCCTCCTCGACCGCTTGCTTGCCACCGTTGGTGACGAGCACCTGCGAGGAGGACACCTCGTAGCCCGAGTCGCGCGCCGTCTTGGCCGCGATGGCCTCCTTGAGCTCTGGCAAGCCGCCCGCCGGGGTGTACTTGTGGTTCTTGGGGTCCAGGCACGCCTCCGAGGCCGCGCGGGCAATGTGATCGGGCGTGGGGAAGTCCGGTTCCCCGGCGCCGAATCCGATCACGTCCTCCCCCGCCGCCTTCAACGCCTTGGCCCGGGCGTCGATGGCGAGGGTGGCCGATTCGGAGACGGCGGCAATGCGGTGTGAGATACGAGCCATTGCCTGCAATAGTTTCACAGTGACCAACGCTGCTCAGACCCATATACGGATTCCACCTGACCTGCTGCCGCGCGACGGCCGGTTCGGGTGCGGTCCCTCCAAGGTCCGGCCCGAGGCGGTCGAGGCGCTGAAGGACATGGGTCGTACCGTGCTCGGCACCAGTCACCGCCAGCCGACCGTCAAGTCCATCGTGGGCCGGCTGCGTTCCGGCCTGACCGAGCTGTTCGCCCTGCCCGCCGGCTATGAGGTGGTTCTCGGCAACGGCGGCAGCACCGTCTTCTGGGACGTGGCCACGTTCTGCCTGATCGAGCGGCGCAGCCAGCACCTGGTGTTCGGAGAGTTCTCGTCCAAGTTCGCGGCGGCCACTCGCGCCGCGCCCCACCTGGGCGACCCCCACGTCGTAGAAGCCGCCCCGGGCACCCACCCCGGACCGGAGCCGGCACCCGACGTGGACCTGTACGCGCTCACCCAGAACGAGACTTCGACCGGGGTCATGATGGCGCTGCGCCGTCCCGAGGACTCGGAGGGGGCGCTGGTCGCGGTGGACGCCACATCCGGGGCGGGCGGCTTGCGCTTCGACCCGGCCCAGGTCGACGCCTACTACTTCGCGCCCCAGAAGTGCTTCGCCTCCGACGGCGGCCTCTGGGTGGCCGCCCTGTCGGAGTCCGCCCTGGAGCGGGTCGCCCGCATCCAGGCGGCCGGCCGGTGGGTCCCCGCCTCTTTGGACCTGAGCATCGCAGTGGAGCAGAGCCGTCTCGACCAGACCTACAACACGCCCGCCCTCGCCACTCTCCTCCTCTTCGTCCACCAGCTCGAGTGGTTCCTGAAGAACGGGGGGATGGATTTCTCGGCCGGGCGCAGCGAGGCATCGGCCCGCATCCTCTACGGCTGGGCCGAGGCGTCGGGCTTCGCCACCCCCTTCGTGGCCAAACCCGACGAGAGGTCCAACGTGGTAGGAACCGTCGACTTCGATCCGGGCGTGGACGCCGCTGCGGTCGCCAGGGTCCTGCGGGCCAACGGCATCGTCGACACCGAGCCGTATCGCAAGCTGGGACGCAACCAGCTTCGTGTCGCTATGTTCCCCGCCGTCGACCCAGACGATGTCGAGGCCCTGACGGGCTGCATCGACTACGTGGTGGCCGCCCTGTAAGGGCTATCCGCCGGAGACGTCCTGGGGGCGGGCCGAGCCGGCGCTGATGAACGGCATCATGGCCCGCAGCTGCTCGCCCACCCTCTCGATGGGGTGCTCCCGGCCCTCGGCCCGCAGCTGGTTGAAGCGGGGCCTCCCGGCCTGGTTCTCGCCCACCCACTCCTCAGCGAAGCGGCCCGACTGGATCTCGCCCAGGATCTTCTTCATCTCCTGGCGCACCGAGTCGCCGATGACCCGGGGGCCACGGGTCAGATCCCCGTACTCCGCGGTGTCCGATATGGAGTAGCGCATGCCCGCGATGCCATGCTCGTACATGAGATCGACTATGAGCTTCACTTCGTGGAGGCACTCGAAGTAGGCCGACTCGGGCTGGTAGCCCGCATCGACCAGCGTCTCGAAACCAGCCTGGATGAGCGAAGTGAGCCCGCCGCAGAGCACGACCTGCTCGCCGAAGAGATCGGTCTCGGTCTCTTCTTTGAAGGTGGTCTCCAGCACCCCGGCCCGGGTGGCGCCGATGGCGTAAGCGTACGACAGAGCCAGGTCCCTGGCCTTGCCGGTGGCATCCTGGTCGACCGCGATGAGCGCCGGAACACCCCCGCCCCCCTCGTAGGTACGCCGAACCAGATGGCCCGGGCCCTTCGGCGCCACCATGGCCACGTCCACACCGGCCGGCGCCTCGATGAGGCCGAAGCGGATGTTGAAGCCGTGGGCGAACAGGAGAGCGTCACCTGCCTTGAGCCCGGGCTCGATGGCGGACCGGTAGATCGCGTGCTGCTCGGTGTCGGGGGCGAGCAGCATGATCACGTCGGCCTCGCGGGCCGCCTCGGCAATGCTCGTGACCCGGAGGCCGGCCGCTTCGGCCTTGGTCTTCGAAGAGCTGCCGTCGCGCAGCGCCACCCGAACGTCAACCCCCGAGTCGCGCAGGTTCAGGGCGTGGGCGTGGCCCTGGGACCCGTAGCCGATGATGGCCACCTTGCGGCCCGAGATGATCCCCGGGTCGGCGTCCTTTTCGTAGTAAACGGTTGCAACCATAACTATCTCCTAGCTTGCCTTTCGGGCTTTGGGCAGCGCCACCCGGCCGGTGCGCTGTAGTTCGGCGATCCCATAGGGTCGCATGAGGTCCTCGAAGTCGTCGAGCCGGTCGGGCTCGCCGGCCACCATGACGGTGACCGCGGAGGTGCCCACGTCGACGATCTTGCCCTCGAAGATGCCGACCAGCTCGATCACCTCGCTGCGCTGCTCGGGTGACACTGCGACTGTCATCATCAGTAGTTCCCGCTCCACCGCGTCGGCGGGGTGCAGCTCGGTGATCTTCACCACATTCACCAGCTTGAACAGCTGCTTGGTGATCTGCTCGACCGAGGTTTCCTCGACGTCGATAACCAGGTTCACCCGGCTGAAGCGCTCGTCGTCGGTCGGGGCCACCGCGAGCGAGATGATGTTGAAGCCGCGCCGGGCGAACAACCCGCTGATGCGGGCCAGCACACCTGACTTGTTCTCGACCAGCACCGTGAGGGTCTGGTGGGTCGGATTGAGGCTCACCTCACTGAACCACCTTTTTGTCCGTGGGCTTCTGGGCCGGGTGGACGACCACGTCGTCGTTCGAGGCACCCGCGGGCACCATGGGGAAGACCTTCTCCCGGGAGTCGGTGCGGAAGTCGATGACCACTGGCCGGTCGTCGATGGAGTTGGCCTTGGCGATCACCGGCTCGACCTCCTCGGGGTCCTCGACGCGAAAGGCGACACAGCCCATGGCCTCCGCCCACTTCACATAATCCGGCAGGTCAGGTGACAGATACACCTCGCTGTAGCGCTCCTCGTAGAACATCTCCTGCCATTGGCGGACCATGCCGAGATACGCATTGTTGAGGATGGCCACCTTGATCGGGATGCGCTCGCTCGATGCGGTCACCAGCTCCTGGGCGGTCATCTGGAAGCACCCGTCCCCATCGACCGCCCAGACCGTCCGGTCGGGGCGCCCGACCTTGGCTCCGATGGCGGCGGGCACGGAGAAGCCCATGGTGCCGAGGCCGCCCGAGTTGACCCACGTGTACGGTTCGTTGAACCTCCAGTACTGGCTGGCCCACATCTGGTGCTGGCCCACGCCCGAGGCCAGGATGGTTCCTTCGGGCGCCGAGTCGCGTAGGACCTCCATGACCTGCTGCGGCTTGAGGGCGTCGCCTTGGACGTGGGGTTCGTAGTAGAGAGGGAACCGCTCCTGCCATCCCGAGATCCGGCTGCGCCACTCGCCCAGGTCCGGCAGCTCCAAGTCGGCGAGGGCCCGGACGATCTCGGAGATCACCTGCTTGCAGTCCCCCACTATGGGGACATCGGGCTGGCGGATCTTGCCCAGCTCGGCCGGGTCGATGTCGACGTGGATCACTTTGGCGTCTGGAGCGAACGAGTCCACCTTGCCGGTGACCCGGTCGTCGAACCGGGTGCCCAGCGCGACGAGCAGGTCGGAGTTCTGCATGGCGGTGATGGCCGTGTAGTTGCCGTGCATGCCCGGCATACCCAGGCACAGCGGGTGGTCGTCGGGAAAGGCGCCGCGAGCCATAAGAGTCGTGACCACCGGGATACCGGTCCGTTCGGCGAGCTGGGCCAGCGCCTCGGCCGCCCGGGACTTGAGGATGCCGCCGCCGGCGTAGATCACCGGCCGGCGGGCGTCGGCGAGGAGCCGGGCCGCCTCCTTGATCATCCGCGGATGGCCCTTGAGGGTCGGCTTGTATCCGGGCAGCGAGCCAGCCACCTCGTCGTCGGAGGGCCACGACCAGTCCATCTGGGCCTGAAGGACGTCCTTGGGCACGTCGATCAGCACCGGCCCGGGACGGCCCGTGGTGGCGAGCAGGAACGCCTGGCGGACGATCAGGGGGATCTCGTCGGGATCCATGATCAGCTCGTTGTGCTTGGTGACCGAGCGGGTGATCCCCACCGTGTCGCATTCCTGGAAGCCGTCGGTGCCGATGACCGGGCGGCCCACCTGGCCTGTGATGGCCACCATCGGCACCGAGTCCATGTAGGCATCGCACAGCGGGGTCACCAGGTTGGTGGCGGCCGGGCCGCTCGTGACCAGGGCCACGCCGGGCCGGCCGGTGACGTGGGCGTACCCTTCGGCCATGTGGCCGGCCCCCTGCTCGTGGCGGACCAGGATGTGGCGGATCGGTGAGTCGAGGATGGGGTCGTAGGCGGGCAGGATGCAGCCACCGGGCAGGCCGAAGACGACCTCGACCTGTTCCATCTCCAGGCTCCTTATCAGAGCCTGAGCTCCCGTGATCCTCACGGGAGCTCAGTCCTTCGGAAGGGGGGGGCGGCCGGGGGGCAGAGAGGGGCCTGGGCTCCTGTCATCTTCATGGCGGTTCCTTCATCGAAAAATGATGTCGAGAAAATGATGTCGGGAAAAGAAAACGACCTCCCGGATGGGAGGTCGCAGGACACACACGCCGTGGGTGGCGCGTGTGTCAGGTGATTACTACGAGGATCTGCTGGAAACCCACGGACTCAGTGTGGCACAACGTGTTGTGAGCCGCAACGGCACCCCACCGACCACCCAAACCAGCCCGGACGGTATCCTCCCGCCAGCCTGTCACCCCTCATGACTCCTGCCCGCACCACGATCCGGATGGCCAGCTCCACGCTCCCGGCCGTGCTCACCGCCAATGCCCTGCGCCCCCTCTCGATCGGCCCGCCGGTCGACCGTTGGGCGTTCAACGCCGGGTGGCACGTCTCGGAGCTTCCTCTGCTCGTGCTGGCCGGCCAAGTCGCTGGGACGGTGGGGTTCCTCCGCCACGGCCGGTGGCGTACCGGCCCGGGCCTGGCCCGCATCGGCCTCCAAGCGCTGAGCGCCGCTGGCCTGCTCGCTCTACAGCACAGTGCCATGGACTCCAAGCGGATCCTGGAGGAGGCTCTGGTGGCGGGGCTGGGGCCCGGATACGCAGCGCGCGCCGCGTCAGCCGGCGTCGGTCCGGCCGAGGGTCCCAGCATCCGCCCCTGGGCCGTCGCTCCCGCCTGGATATCCCGCCAGCCCCGGCTGCGCGCCTCGGGGATCTCCTACGGTCCAGCCGGCCGGCGCAATGAACTCGACGTCTGGGCCGATCAGAGCATCGAGCCGGGGGACAAGGCTCCCGTTCTCCTTCAGGTGCACGGTGGCGCGTGGATGACGGGCGACACCCGCCATCAGGCTTACCCTTTGATGGACCGCCTGCGCAGCGCGGGTTGGGTGTGCGTGCCCATCTGCTACCGGCTCAGCCCGGGTGCCACCTGGCCCGACCACATCGTCGACGTGAAGCGGGCCCTGGCGTGGGTGAAGACCCACATCGACGATTACGGCGGCGATCCGGACTTCGTCGTGATCACGGGTGGGTCAGCCGGAGGGCACCTGTGCGCGCTGGCCGCCCTGTCGGCCAACGCCCCGGAGTTCCAGCCTGGTTTCGAGGACGCCGACACGTCCGTCGCGGCTGCCGTCCCCTTCTACGGGGTGTACGACCTCTTGGACTGGAACGGCCGGGGCGGCCCAACCGGGAGCGTGCAGCACATCGAGCGGCTGGTGTTGAAGTCGTCCCCGACCGCCGACCGGTCCCGGTGGGAACATGCCTCGCCGCTGTGGTGGGCCGGTCCAGGCGCACCGCCTGTGATGTTGCTCCATGGCAGCAACGACTCGCTGGTTCCCGTTGATGGCGCCCGCCGCCTGGCCCGGGCCCTGAAGGAAGTCTCTGCTCAACCCGTCGTGTACGCCGAGCTGCCCCGGGCACAGCACGCCTTCGACATCTACGCCTCGCTCCGGACCCTGTACACGGTGCGCGCCGTCGAGCGCTTCCTCGCCTGGGTGCGGGCCCGCTACCTGCTGGAACGCTCCGCTCGAGTGGCTTGAGTACATACGACCGAACTGAGTAAACGAGAACTGAGTAAACGAAGAGGAGGCGGCATCACTGCCATGGCAGAACACCGCGTGACGGCACCGAGCCATTCGAATCATGGTGAGATGTCGCCGCCTCCTCTTCGTCCAAGTAGGCCGGTCGCTGGCGCTAAGGCTCGGTGACCGCTCCCCTCTCTGCCCCTGTCACCAGGCGGGCGTACTTGGCCAGCACACCGCTGGTGTACCGAGGAGGGGGTGGTTGCCAACCGTCGCGGCGGCGGGCCAGCTCGGCCGGGTCGACTCTCAGATCTATGGAGCGGGCCGGCACGTCGACCACGATGCGGTCCCCGTCGACGACGTAGGCGATGGGGCCTCCATCCACCGCTTCGGGAGCAACGTGACCGATGCAGAACCCGTGGGTGCCGCCACTGAAGCGGCCGTCGGTCACCAACGCGCAGTCGCCTCCCCTCCCGGCGCCCTTCATGGCCCCGGTCACGGCCAGCATCTCTCTCATGCCGGGACCTCCCTTCGGGCCCTCGTAGCGGATGACAAGCACCGTTCCGGGCTGGATGTCGCCGGCCAGGATGGCTTCCATGGCCTTGTCCTCGCCGTCGAACACCCGGGCCGTGCCTTCGAAGTGGTCGTGGTCGATACCGGCCACCTTCACCACCGCTCCCTGCGGGGCCAGCGTGCCTCGAAGCACGGCGATCCCACCGTCGGCGTGGATGGGGTCCTGGATCGAGTGGATGACGGTTCCGTCGGGCTTGGGCGGGTCGAGCGACTGCAGGTTCTCGGCGACCGTCCGGCCCGTGACGGTGAGGCAGTCCCCGTGCAGCATGCCCCCCTCGAGCAGCTCTCTCATCACCGCCGGAACGCCCCCCACCTCGTCGATGTCCGCCATGTGGAACCGGCCGTGGGGCTTGGTGTCGGCGATGTGGGGCACCCGGCGACCGACCCGGTTGAAGTCGTCGAGGGAGAGGTCCACCCTCGCTTCATGGGCGATGGCCATGAGGTGAAGTACCGCGTTGGTCGACCCACCCAGGGCCATGGTGACGGCGATGGCGTTCTCGAACGCCTCTTTGGTCAAGATGCGGCGCGCCGTGATGCCGAGCTCGAGCAGGCGGATCACGGCGCGCCCCGACTCGGCGGCCAGCTCGTCACGAACCGGGTCGACGGCCGCCGGCGAGGCCGATCCCGGCAAGGCCATGCCCAGCGCCTCGGAGATCGAGGCCATGGTGTTGGCGGTGAACATGCCGGCGCAGCTGCCTATGGTCGGGCAGGCCGATCGCTCGATCAGGGCCAGCTCGTCATCGGTGAGACGGCCCGTCGCCCGGGCACCGACCGCCTCGAAGACGCTCGTGATGTCGAGGGCCTCGCCGTTGGGTCCCCTACCGGGCTGGATGCTGCCTCCGTAGAGGAACACGGCAGGCAGATCGAGCCGGGCCGCGGCCATGAGCATCCCTGGAAGCGACTTGTCGCAGCCGGCGAAGGTCACCAAGGCGTCGAGGCGCTCGGCGTGCATGACGGTCTCCACTGAGTCAGCGATCACCTCCCGGCTGACCAGAGACGCCCGCATGCCCTCGTGGCCCATGGATATGCCGTCCGAGACGGCGATGGTCACGAACTCGATCGGGAACCCGCCTGCTTCGCGTACACCCTCCTTCGCCTGCTTGGCCAGGCGGTCGAGCGGGAGGTTGCAGGGCGTCACCTCGTTCCACGACGACGCCACTCCCACTTGGGGCTTGGACCAGTCCTCGTCGGTCATGCCGATGGCCCGGAGCATGGCCCGGGCCGGGGCCCGCTCGAAGCCGTCGGTCACCTCCCGACTGCGCGGCTTCATATCGGCGGTCCGGCCAGAAGAGGAGCTGTCCGTGGAAAAGTCGGCCATGCCGCCAAGATAGGCGTCAGAAGCTGTCGCAAAACCTATTTCCAGGTGGGAGGGGGCGGCGGCTCGTCCCATCCCCAGGGTGCGAGCGGATCAGAGAGTTGGTCAAAGACGAGCCGCGGCCTTCTCCCTCCTCCGTATCAAGGGCCCGGTCTCCGAACGGCTTGGGCGGCCGAAGCCAAATTTGTCCTTGGTGGAGCCACCTGGCAGGCCCTCAACGCCGGTTGCGCAAGATGGACGAAGCCGCCTTCAGATCGGCCTTGCCGTCGGTGGCCGCCTTCACCTTGCCGATGAAGAAACCGGTCAGCTTGTCCTCTCCAGCCTCGAAGCGCGACCACTCATCCGGGTGGGCCGAGATGATCTCCTCCACCACCGCCTCCAGGTCCGAGACATCCATCGCTTCGAAGCCGAGCTCCGACGCGATGGCCTCTGGCTCGCCGCCCCTGTCCATGATGGCCTTGAGCACGGTCCGGGCTTGGGCCGCGGTCAACGCACCGCCCGCCTCCATGCCAACCAGGCGGGCGAAGCTCGCCGGATCGAGCGAGGCAGCCGCTTCCGGATCGGCGGCGACCTCGTTGGCGAGGCGGCGCACGGCCACCGACGGGGCATCCGGCGGTCCGGCAGCCGAGACCACCGCGTCCACCAGATGGTCCAAACCAAGGCGTACGACAGTGGCCACCGCGTCGGAGCCGGCGGGCAGGCCGCTCGCCTCGGCCACCGCGGCTCGCCGGTCGGCGGGCAAGCGGGGGAGCGACGTGGCCACGGCCGCGACCCAATCCTCGGACGGCTCCAGCGGCACGAGATCGGGCTCGGGGAAGTAGCGGTAGTCGTAGGCCTCTTCCTTCGACCGCATGGAGCCGGTCCGGCCCCCTCCCTCATCCCAATGCCGGGTCTCTTGTGCGACGGTGCCGCCCTCGCTGATCAGGGCCATCTGGCGGGCCGCCTCGTACTCGATGGCCCGCCCGAGCGACCGCAGGGAGTTCATGTTCTTGATCTCGCAGCGGGTACCGAAGTCGGTGGACCCGGCCGGCCGGACCGAGACGTTGGCGTCCACCCGGAGCGACCCCTCCTCCATCTTCCCGTCCGACGCGCCGGTGGCAACGAGGATGGCGCGCAGCTCGTCCACGTAAGCCCGCGCCTCTTCGGCGCTGCGAATGTCAGGAGCGCTGACGATTTCGACGAGTGGCACGCCGGCCCGGTTGTAATCGACCAGGGAATGGGCGGCGTCATGGATGCGCCCCCCGCCGCCGACGTGGGTGGTCTTGCCGGTGTCCTCCTCGAGATGAGCCCGGATGATCCCGATCCTCCCGCCATCGGGTAGATCGAGCCAGCCGTCCGCGTTGATCGGGACGTCGTACTGGCTGATCTGGTAGTCCTTGGGCATGTCAGGATAGAAGTAGTTCTTCCGGTGGAACTGAGAGGGCTGGACGCGGCAGTGGAGGGCCGTCCCGATGCGCATGGCGTAGTCCACCGCAGTGCGGTTGAGAACGGGGAGGGACCCGGGCAGGCCCAGGCAGACCGGGCAGACGCTGGTGTTGGGTTCCTCGCCGAAGCTGTTGCGGCAGCCGCAGAACAACTTGGTCGCGGTGCGCAACTCGCAGTGCACCTCGAGGCCGATCACGATCTCCCATGCCGGGTCAGTACTTGGGTTTGGCCGGTCGCGGTCGACCGTGCTCATGCCGGGCCTCCCATTCGTCTCATGGCTGGAACCGGCGGGGCCGGGGCGGCCGCTTCCAAGGCGGCGGCCACTTGGAACATGACCGCCTCGCCGAGGGCGGGAGCCAGGACCTGCACTCCGAGGGGTAGGCCCGCATGGTCGGTACCGAAGGGCACGCTGACCGCCGGGTGACCGGCCAGGTTGGACGGGACGGTGCATACGTCGTTCAGGTACATGAGCAGAGGGTCGGCCGTCTTCTCCCCGAGCGGGAAGGCGCTTCCCGGCGCGGTCGGGGCGAGGAGCACGTCGAAATCGCGGTAGGCGGCTTCGAAGTCCCGCAGGATCAGGGTCCGTACCCGTTGGGCCTGGCCGTAGTAGGCGTCGTAGTAGCCGGCGGACAAGGCGTAGGTGCCCAGCATGATCCTCCGCTTCACCTCCGCCCCGAAGCCCTCCGACCGGGTCGCCAGGTACATCTCGGTGAGGTCGGCGTCGGGCGAGGGGACGATCCGCTTCCCGTAGCGGACTCCGTCGTAGCGGGCCAGGTTGGACGACGCCTCGGCCGGGGCGATCAGGTAGTAGGCGCTAAGGCCGTAGACGGTCGCGGGAACGCTCACCTCGTCCACCTTGGCCCCCGCCGCGGCCAACGCCTCGGCCGCCTCCCGCAGGCAGATGCCGACGGGGGGCGTGAGCCCCTCCGCGCTCGCTAACTCCTCCACCACCCCGACGCGCAGGCCGTCGACTCCAGCACCGAGCCGGCTCGACGCCTGGACCGGAGGATCCGGCATGCAGGTCGAGTCGAGTGAGTCCGGGCCAGCTATGACGTCGAGAAGCAAGGCGGCATCGGCCACGTCCAGGCCGAAGGGGCCGATCTGGTCCAAGGAGCTGGCGAAGGCAACCAGGCCATAACGAGAGACCAGGCCGTAGGTCGGCTTGGCGCCGACCACGCCGCACAGCGACGCCGGCTGGCGGATCGAGCCGCCCGTGTCTGACCCGAGGCCGAGGGCGGCAAACCCAGCGGCCACCGCGGCGGCACTGCCTCCGGATGAGCCGCCTGGCACCCGGCCGAGATCGTGGGGGTTACGAGTCGGACCGAACGCCGAGTTCTCCGTGGAGGAGCCCATGGCGAACTCGTCCAGGTTGGTCTTGCCGACGATCACCGCCCCGGCGTCGACCAGCCGGCGCACGACGGTCGCGTCGTAGGGAGGCTTCCACCCATCGAGGATCCGCGACGAGCAGGTGGTGGGTATGCCGCGGGTGCAGAGGTTGTCCTTGAGCGCCACTGGCACTCCGGCCAGCCGGCCCGGATCGCGGCCGGCAGCGACCGCTTCGTCCACAGCAGCGGCCGCGGCCCGGGCCTGCTCCACGAGCACCAAGTTGAAGGCGTGCACCTCGCTCTCGTGAGCGGCGATGCGAGCCAGGTGCTCCTCGAGCACGTCAGCGGCCCGCCCTTCTCCGGCCCGCACCCGCGCCGCCGTCTCGATCGCCGACGTCACGGCGCCTCCCCGAGGATGCGGGGCACCCGGAACCGGTCGTCCTCGACCTCGGGCGCTTGGGCCAGGACCTCGTCCCGGTCCAGGCACGGGACGACCGCGTCGTCGCGCAATACGTTCACCAGTGGCAGAGGATGGGCGGTCGGCGGCACCCCGGCGGTGTCGAGCTGTTCCACGTCGCGGGCGTGCTCCAGCACCGCGCCCAGCTGCTCGGCGAAGCGCTCGAGCTCCTCGTCGGTGAGCCGCAGGCGAGCCAGGCGGGCAACATGGGCGACCTCCTTTGCCGAGATACGGCCTTCGGTAGTGATGCGCCGGGACATGGCGGTCATGCTAGGAGGGATTGGACCGGGGCCTGCGCTACGTTTTTCGCGGATGACTGAGGAGGGCACCGCCGCAGAGCCACGGGGACGGCCGCGGCCTGGAGAGGGAGCAACACCGAGGGAAAGCTCGACGCGGCCATCCAGGTCGTTCGTGAGCGAGCCCATGAGACGCTGTCGCAAGACTACTTCGAGGTGGGAGAAGGCGGCGGCTCGTCCCATCCCCTTGGTGCGAGCGGAGCAGAGAGCTGGTCAAAGACGAGCCGCCGCCTTCTCTCTCCCGCGGGTTTTGCGACAGCTTCCGAGACGAGACAGGCGGATGGAGTGACATCGTTCCCATTTCTCAGCGACGAGTGGATGGCGGAGTCCAAGCGGATACGCGACGAGTACCGGGATCGAGCGGCCGACGTGCCGGTGAGCGTGAGGATGAACCAGGTCGTCAAAGACGTCCCATTCGGTGACGGGGTGATCCACGCCCATATCGACACGTCGTCAGGTCAGCTCGAGTTGGGAACCGGTCATCTGGAGTCACCCGACCTGACGGTAACCCTCGGCTACGAGACGGCCCGAGCCATCCTCGTCGACGGAGACGCCCAGGCTGCCCTGAACGCGTTCATGAGCGGCCGGATCAAAGTAGACGGCGACATCACGAAGATGCTCGCTCTGCAGACGACCGGCATGGGCGCGACCACCGATCCGACTGCCCTGGAGATAGTGAGGCGTATACAGGCCATGACCGCCTGAAATCCTTACAGGACAAGGCTTTTTTTCCATAAGGAGGAGGGGGCGGCGGCAACGGCAGCGGCTGGGGATCGCTGCCTCGCGCACGCCGCCACCCTCGCCACCAGCGTACCCAGAGCCGTGCGAAACGGACCCGTTACCCGGTGATGATCTGGACGGCGGCGCCGTAGTGGGCCATGGTCCCCGCGGCCGGGTTGGTACCGGTCACGGTGCCCAATGGGTTGCCCGTGACGCCACTCACGACGAAGCCCGCGCTCTGCAGCGCCTGGGACGCGGCGCCCACCGAGTAGCTGTGCACGTTGGGAATGGCCACCAGGTGCGGGCCCTTCGACACGTGGACTGTCACCACCGCGCCGACCGTGATGCTCGTCCCTGACGGCGGGTCGAAGCTGATCACCTGCCCTTGATTGATGGTGTCACTCCAGTCGTCGGTCTCTGTGGCGCCGAGCCCGGCGGCGGAAAGGGCCGCCTGGGCGGCCGCGAAGGAGGCGCCGTTGGTTGCGTTCAGGGGCGGGACGGGAGCTTGGGGCTTGCCTGTGGACACGACCAGCTGCACGGCCTGGCCGGGCAGCAAAGTCCCAGAATCCGGGGTGCTGGATATGACGTGGTCGGCAAGAATGGTCATGTCGGTGTTCTGGGTCACCTGGTAGGTGAGCCCCAGCGAAGTCAGGAGGCGCTGGGCGTCCTCGAGCGAGTAGTTCCGCAACGACCCCGGTACAGCTATGGGCTGAGGCCCGGCCGAGAGGACGACCTGCACCCGGCTGCCTTCACGCATCTTGCCCGCCGTCGGGACCTGGCTGATCACCTCTTCGGGCCGGTACCGCGAGCTGTACTGGTGTCCGGTTACCACCAGCCCGAAGTGAAGGGGACGGAGGTGGGCGGCCGCGCTGGCCTGGGGCTCACCCACCACGTTGGGGACGGGGTGGGTGGGGGTTAGGCGCCCCGACAGGTTGGCCCAGGCGTACCCACCCCCGCCCGCGACGAGCAAGAGGGCCAGGACGAGGAGAAGGAGCTTGCGGAGCCGGTGGCGCTTGGGGCCAGCAGGTGAGCCGGCCATCTCGGGCACCCGGTGGGGCGGGTCCGCGTCGGGCGGTTCCCGCCAAGTGACCACGGGATCTGCTCCGTCGGCCCGTTCACGATCGAACAGGCGGGGCGCGCCCGGATGCTCGGTGGGGCTGACGTCATCTCTCTCGACGAGCAGGTCGGACTGCAGCGGTCCGGCGAGGGGCAACGGGGCGGGGTGGGGCAGACGGGCCGCGACGTCGTCCAGAGCCCGGGCCAGGCCGCCGGCGTCGAGCCTCAGGGCCGGGTCGATCTGCCCGGCCGACTCCAGCACCGCCTTCAGGGGGCCGGCCTCGTCGGGAACCGGGATGGGCCTCTCGATGCGGGCCATCAGGGTGCCGAGGGTGGTGTCGGTCGCGAACGGTACGACCCCGGTGGTCGCCTCCACCAGGAGTAGGGCCAGCGAGTAGACGTCGGCCCGGCTGTCCAGCGTGGCCCCTCGCACCAGCTCGGGCGCGGCGTAGCGGGCTGTTCCCACCACAGCGCCGGCCGGCTCGGTCCAAGTCGCCTCGGCGAGAGCACGTGCCAAACCGAAGTCGGCGACGGTCACCCTGCCCTCGTCGTCGAAGATCCGGTTGGCCGGCTTGATGTCGCGGTGCACCAAACCCCGCCTGTGGGCGTAGTCGAGGGCGCGCGCCACGTCGGCGCCCATGGCCGCACCCTGGCCGGGGGACAGGAGCACCCCGCGATCGAGCATCGAGCGCAGGCTCCCTCCCTCGAGGAGCTCCATCACCAAGAACGGCGAGCCGGCGTCGTCACCCCAGTCGTAGACCCGGAGGATGTTCGGGTGGCGCAACGACGCCACGGCCTGGGCCTCGGCCCGGAACCTGCGCAGGAAGGCCTCGTCACCGGCGAGCGCAGGGTGCAGGATCTTGATGGCCACCCGCCGGCGGAGGGTGATGTCCTCGGCCACGAACACGTGGGCGGACGCCCCTGTTCCAAGGGGGCGAGTCAGGCGGTAACGGTCTCCGAGGACGCGCCCCACCGAATCGGCGATGCGCGACGTCGCCACGGCAGAAGGCTAATGCCCAGGTCGCCCGGCCACGCGGACCCGGTGTGGCGAACGACCGGGCGGGCCGCGCCGGCGACACCTCTTTGTGACGCGAAAACCGCACTATTTGCGGTTAACACGTCACAAAGCCTGGAAGGGGTCACAAAGATGGACGCTCGCCCGGACGCGGACTTGGACCAACGGTCATCAGGGCGCGCCCGGCAGCTGCCCGGTGGCCAGGAGGTGGGCGAAGGCTGGTTCGTCGATGACCGGTATGCCCAGTTCAGCCGCCTTGGCCAGCTTGGCCGTTCCCGGATCGGACCCCCCCACGACCGCAGTGGTCTTCTTGGAGACGCTCCCGGGGCTCTTGCCCCCCCGGCCCTTGATCGCCTCCTCGGCCGCCTCCCGGGACCATCCTTCGAGCGTGCCGGTGACGACGATCGACAGGCCGGCCAGGACCTGGGGCAGCTCGGGCGCATCGGGGCCTTCGAGGTTCAGCCCGGCGCGGCGCAGCCGCTCGATCACATGCCGGTTACCCGGAGTGGCGAAGAAGCGCTGGACGCTCGCCCCGATGATGGGCCCGATCCCCTCGACCGCGGCCAGCTCCTCCGCACCGGCCTCCATGATCCGGTCGAGGTGGCGGAAGTGCCGGGCCAGGATCTGGCTGCCGGTGGACCCGAGGTGGCGGATGGACAACCCGACCAGCAGGTTGGCCAGCGGGCGGCGCTTCGACGATTCGACGGCGGCCTGAAGGTTGGCGATCGACGTATCGCCCCAACCCTCGAACCCGGCCACCCGTTCGTAGTCGAGGTTGTAGATGTCGGCTACGTCCCGGAGGAGCCCGACTTGGGCGAACTGGCCGACCGTCCGCTCGCCCAGGTGCTCGATGTCCATGGCCCCCCGCGATGCGAAGTGCGAGATGCGCTGGACCCGTTGGCCCGGGCACTCTTCGTTGACGCAGTAGGTGTCGCTCTCGCCGTCGAGCCGAACTAGGGGCTGCGCGCAGACCGGGCACTCCTTGGGAAACCGCCATTCGGCCAGCCCGGCGGGGCGCAGCGCCATCACCGGTCCGCGTACTTCGGGGATCACGTCGCCCGCCCGGCGGACCACCACCGTGTCGCCAGGGCGGACATCTTTGATCCGGACCTGATCCTCGTTGTGCAGTGTGGCCAGGGACACCTTGGCCCCGCCGACGACGACCGGGTCGAGCATGGCAAAGGGGGTGGCCTTGCCGGTCCGGCCGATCGACACCATGATCCCCTCGAGGCGGGTGGTCTTCTCCTCGGGAGGGAACTTGTAGGCAATGGCCCACCGTGGGGCGCGCGAGGTGGAGCCCAGCTCACGGCGCTGGGCCAGGTCGTCCACCTTGATGACCGTGCCGTCTATCTCGTAGTCGAGGGAGTGGCGCCGCTCGAGCCACCGGCGGCAGTACGAGTCGACCTCCTCCAGGCCGTGGACCAGCTCGATGTTGGGGTTCACCGGGAA
>JAFAWZ010000072.1 GCA_019241495.1 Acidimicrobiales bacterium
CCGGCGGCCGCTCGCCGCCACGGCGGCCATCCGGCCCGGAGGGCGTTTCAAGCCATTCGCATTGCGGTCAACCAGGAGCTGACCATCCTGCCCGACGCCCTCGACCAGGCTCTGGGTCGCCTGGTCCCGGGGGGGCGGGCCGTGGTGCTCTCCTACCACTCCGGTGAGGACCGGATCGTAAAGGACAAGTTCCGATCCGCGGCGACCGGGGGATGCGTGTGCCCGCCCGGCCTGCCGTGTGTCTGCGGGGCGCGGCCGAGCGTTCGGCTCTTGACCCGGGGAGCCCGCCGGCCCGGACCGGCCGAGATCGCGAGCAATCGCCGGGCGGAGAGCGCCCGGCTCCGGGCCGTCGAGGCAATAGAGAGCAGCGGGGGCAACCCATGATGCAGGCACCTGAACGACCGCGTTCGTCGGTTCCTCCCGGGCTGCGCCCGTCCCCCGCCCGGGCGGCGGCGGCCGCCCGGCTGATGGCAGGCTCTGGTGAGAGTGGGCCGTCCGCCAGGGCCCACAGGCTGCGCCATGGAGCCCGGGCCGCCGGGCTGGCGACGACCTCGGGTGTGGCCACCGCTGCCGCGTTGGCCGAGAAGGCGGTGCCGTGGTCCCGGCCGTCCGCCCCAGGAGAAAGGGAGGGGCGCCCCCGCCACCTCCGCGTGGTCGAGCCCCGGACCCTTTCGCCCGCCCAGCGCCGCCGCCGGGCCCGGGCCCTGCTGCTGGCGGGCGTCGGGTTGGCGACGGCAGTGGCATTCGCCCTCGTCTATCTCCACGTGCTGCTCGCCCAGCGCCAGTTTCGCCTCGACCGGATGAACAGCCAGGTCCAGGCGAACCAGACCAATTACCAGCGCATCCGGTTGAACGTGGCCCAACTCGGATCTCCCCAGCACATCATCTCGACCGCGGTGGGCCAGCTGGGCATGGTCCAACCGAACAAGGTCACCTACCTGACGCCGAGCTCTACCATCCCGACCGCCCTGCCCCATACCAGCTCGAATGGGACCAGCGGGCAGGCACCCGCTGGCGACGCGGACTGGCCTCTCGTCAAATCCCAGTTGGCAGGCACTCCATGATCCGCCGGCCCCAGGCGGGGGGCCGCGAGGTCGACAAGAGCGGACGGAGAGGCCGGTCTACACCGGGCCGGTACTCTCCCAAACACGGCCTGGGATCCAGGGGCCGGATCCGGGCCTTTGCTCTGCTGATCGGCGTGGCCGTGATCTTCGCGGTGATCTGCGGGAAGCTGGTCGTGATCCAGGGCTTCGAGTCGGCCAGCTACCTGGCCGCGGGCGGGTCGGAGTGGGAGCAGACCATCGCCCTGCCAGGAGAGCGGGGCGCCATCCTCGACCGGAATGGCTACGAGCTGGCCATGTCGGTGCCGCAGACTTCGATCTACGCCAACCCCCGCCAGGTGAGCGATCCGCGCGCCGAGGCCGCCGCGCTCTCTCCGGTCCTGGGTGTCAGCCAGGCGGTCCTCGAGAATGAGATGTCCCAGGCCACGACCTTCGTGTACCTGGCTCGCACCATTACCGATGCGGCAGCCAAGAAAGTGGCCGGGCTGAACCTGGCCGGCGTCTACAGCCTCTCGGAGCCGAAGCGCTTCTATCCGGCCGGTCAACTGGCCCAACCCCTCCTCGGGTCGGTCGGCATGGACGGCAACGGGTTGGGCGCGTTGGAGTACAAATACAACCCGATCCTGCAAGGACGCGCGGGCAAGGAGACAGCCCAGATCGATCCGCAGGGCCGGCTCATCCCTGGCGGGGTCCAGGACTATCAAGCGCCGGTGGCGGGCCAAGACCTGGTGCTCAGCATCGACGAGCCGTTGCAGTACCAGGCGGAGCAGGCGCTGGCCCAGGCGGTTGTGGCGGCCCGGGCCCACAGCGGGATCGCGTTGTTGATGAACAGCAAGACGGGCGAGATTCTCGCCGATGCCGAGCTGACCATGCCGGCGGCGGGAAGCAACCAGCCTCCGGCAGTGCCAGTGACCATTCCTGGCCCGGCCGGATCGAGTGGGTCTCAGACGCAGCCGGTCCAAGCGACCTCGGCCAGCTCGTTCACCAACGTCTACGAGCCGGGGTCGGTGAACAAGCTCATCACCATCTCGGCGGCCTTGCAGCTCGGGATCATCAAGCCTTCCGATCAGTTCACCATTCCCAATTCCTACCCCGTGTCAGACGCCGTCTTCCACGACGCCGAGTCGCATCCGACCGAGCGGTGGACGGTCACCGACATCCTCGCCAACTCCTCGAACATCGGCACCATCCAGATCGCCCAGCGCCTGGGCCGGGCCGATCTCATGAAGTTCATCAACGACTACCAGCTCGGCTCGGTCACCGACATCGGCTTCCCGGGCGAGTCGGCCGGCCTTCTCCCGAGCTACTGGTCGGGTACGAGCATCGCCGACGTACCGATCGGGCAGGGCATCGCGGTAACTGCCATGCAGATGCTGGCGGCCTACAACACCATCGCCAACGGCGGGGTCTACGTACCCCCCCGTCTGGTCGACGCCACCATAGATGGCCAGGGCCGGCAGCACCCGGTGGCCATGACGCCCCAGCACCGAGTGGTCTCGGCCACGGTGGCCAAAGAGATGACCACCATGCTCGACGAGGTCGTGCGGGTCGGGACCGGCACGGCTGCCAATCTCGATCCCTACACCGTCGCTGGCAAGACGGGAACCGGCCTGGTGCCTGGCCCCACCGGGGGCTACGAGGCCGGCCACTACGTGGCCAGCTTCGCCGGGTTCGTGCCTGCCGAGGATCCCCAGATCACGGGCATGGTCGTGGTGGACGACACCCCCGACTACGGGGCCGCCGCCTCGGCACCTACCTTCGCGACGATCGCCCGCGACGCCCTGGAGGACCTCAGCATTCCCCCCATGCCGAAGCAGGCCGCCGCGCCGGGCGTCCCGCTGGCCACCGCCGCTTCGGCTACTGGGGCCGACTATGCGGGGGCGCCCATACCCGGGCTGTCCACGACCGATGGAACCAACCCGGCGACCACGCCAGTCACTCCAGTCACACCGAGCACTCCGGTCACTACCCAGACCACCCCCACGACTACCCCGACCAGCTCGACCACGCTGGCCACCACTACCACCCGCCCCACGCCGACCACGCCGACCACGCTCCCACCGACCGCGGCCCGCTCCAGCCCCACTACGGGGTGAGGGACCGGTGCGGCTCGACGGGTTGATCGCGGAGGCGGGCCTGCCGGTGTCGGGGTTGTTGATCGAAGCGGTCGGCGACCAGGCAACCGAGGTCCTCGGCATCACCATGGACTCCCATGACGTACGACCAGGAGACATCTTTGCCTGCGTCCCGGGGCGGACGGCAGACGGTCATGCCTTCGCGTCTGCTGCCGTGTCGGACGGAGCGGTGGCTCTTTTGTGCGAGCGCCAGCTCGACGTGGACGTCCCACAGATCGTGGTCTCGTCGGTGCGGCGGGCCGTCGGGCCGGTCAGCGACGTACTGTCCGGCCGACCTTCTCTCGATCTCACCGTGGCCGCCGTCACTGGAACGAACGGAAAGACCACGACGTGTGCCTTTGTCCGCTCGATCTTCGAGGCGAATGGCTGGAAGGCCACGACCGTCGGTACCCTTACCCAGCGCCGTACCACTCCCGAGGCGCCCGAGCTCCACGCCCTGCTGGCCGACTGGAGGCGGGCCGGTGGTCGGGCGGTCGCCATGGAAGTCTCCTCACACGCATTGGATCAACACCGCACTGACGCCGTTCGTTTCGCGGCCGGGGTCTTCACGAACCTGAGCCCCGACCACCTCGACTACCACCAGACCATGGAGGCCTACTTCGAGGCCAAGGCCCGCCTCTTCGAGCCCGGGCGGGTGGGGGTGGCGGTGGTGAACCGGGACGACTCCTGGGGGCGCCAGCTCATCGAGCGGATCAGGAGGGCCCAGGGAGACGACCACCTCGTCACCTGGTCCCCCGACGACGCGACCGAGGTCGAGATCACCCCGGGCGAAAGTCGTTTCACTTGGCATGGGGTCCGTACGGCCATCCACCTCGGGGGCCGGTTCAACATCGCCAATGCCGTCGCGGCGGCCACGGCGGCGGCCGCGCTGGGGGTGCCCGCCGACGCCATCGCCGAGGGTCTGCGGGACACCGGAGGTGTGCCGGGGCGGTTCCAAAAGGTCGACGCGGGCCAGCCGTTCACGGTCATCGTTGACTACGCCCACACGCCCGACGGGCTGGCTCAGGTGATCGCCGCAGTGCGCGAGTCGAGCCCCGGCCGGGTCATCGTGGTGTTCGGTGCCGGCGGCGATCGCGACAGAGAAAAGCGCCCTCTCATGGGGGCAGCCGCGGCAGCCGGCGCCGACCTGGCCATCGTGACCTCCGACAACCCGCGCCGCGAAGATCCCGAGGCCATCATCGCCGAGGTGGTCTCGGGCGCGACGGACCGCTCCAAGCTCCTCGTCGAGCCAGACCGAGCCTCGGCCATCGCCGCCGCTCTGGCTACCGCCCAAGGCGGCGACATCGTGGTGATCGCGGGCAAAGGCCACGAGAAGGATCAAGAGATCGCGGGCCGGGTGTTTCCCTTCGACGACGTCGAGGTGGCAGATGCGGCCCTGCGCCGGATCCTCGGATCGAGGTCCGACGCGTGACGGACCTCCTCCTGGCCGGAGTGGTCTCGATGGTCGTTTCCATGGTGGGGACGCCGTTGTTGATCAACTGGTTTCGGGCGCGGGGCATAGGCCAGCAGATCCGCGAAGACGGGCCCGAGCGCCATCTGACCAAAGCGGGCACGCCGATCATGGGTGGGTTGGCGTTGATCGGCTCGGCGGTCGTCGGCTATCTGGTGTCTCACGTCACGGCCACCTTCACCACTCGGGGGATCGCCACCATCCTCACCGTTTGCGCGGCGGCGGCTATCGGGCTGGCCGACGATTGGATCAAGGTGCACCGGCAACGCAGCCTGGGGTTGAACAAGCGGGCCAAGGCGGGCGCCCAGCTCGTAGTCGCCCTCGCGTTCTCGATCGTGGCCGCTACCTGGCTGAAGGTGGATACCCACCTGTCGTTCACGCGCTACAGCTCCTTCGGCATCCAGCTGGGCAAGGTCGGCTGGGTGATCCTGGCTGTGATCGTCATCATCGGTTCGAGCAATGCCGTGAACCTCACCGACGGGCTCGATGGCCTGGCCGCCGGATCCTCCACCTTTGCCTTCGCAGCGTTCACGGTCATCGGCTTCTACCAGTTCCGCCACTTCGACCTCTACCGGAACCCGGCCCCGCTCGACGAGGCGGCCATGGCGGCCGCCATGATCGGGGGTTGCGCCGGCTTCTTGTGGTTCAACGCCGCCCCGGCGCGCATATTCATGGGCGACACAGGATCGTTGGGTATCGGCACCGCTGTTGCCACCCTGGCCTTGCTCGAGAACGTGGACCTGCTGCTGCCCATCATTGGCGGGTTGTTCGTCTTGGAGACCGTCTCGGTGATCATGCAGGTTGGCAGCTTCCGGCTGTTCCGCCGCCGGGTGTTTCGCATGGCCCCGATCCACCACCACTTCGAGCTGATGGGTTGGCCCGAGACGACGGTGATCATTCGATTCTGGATTCTCGCCGGTTTGTTCACCGCCGTGGCCCTCGGGGCGTTCTACGCCGACTTCTTGAACCACGGCGGCAGAGGGTGACCGTCGGTGTCATAGGGTTCGGGGTGACCGGTCGGGCCGTTGTAGCTCACCTGGGCGCGATCGGGCAGCCCGTCGCGGTGCTCGACGACGCTCCCGGGCCCGAGCAGGTGAAGGCCGGAGAAGCGCTCGGCGTGGAGGTCGAGCACATGCCCCGGGGCGAGGATGCCATAGCGGCCCGCCTGTCGGGTGTCGAGATGATCGTTCCCAGCCCGGGCGTACCGGTCGGACACCCAGTATTCGCCGCCGCTCGCCGGCTGGGCGTGCCGGTGCGGTCCGAGATCGAGCTGGCGTCTGAGGCGGCCCGTCGGGCGGGCCGCCCCGCCCTGATTGCCATAACTGGGACAAATGGCAAGACTACGGTCACTACCTTGGTGACGGCCATCCTGCAACAGGCCGGCTTGCACGTGGCGGCTGCGGGCAACATCGGCACTCCGTTGATCGAAGCGGTCGCAGGAGGATCCGACATCGTGGTCGCCGAGATCTCGTCGTTCCAGCTTCAGTTCACCGAACTGTTCCACCCTGCAGTCAGCTGCTGGCTGAACCTGGCCCCCGACCACCTCGATTGGCACGACACGATCGACCACTACGCGGCGGCGAAGGCTCGGATCTGGGCCAACCAGACGAGTGGGGATGCGGCCGCGATCAACGCCGACGACCATGCAGTGGCCGAATGGGCTCGCACCATCCCGCCCGGGGTACGGCGGATCACCTGGTCCGTCGAGGGCCCTGCCGATTTCGTGGTCTCGGGCGGCCGGTTGGTCGGACCGGGTGGGGTGGGGCTGATCGAAGTCTCGGAGCTGCCCCGGGCCTTCCCCCACGACGTCTCCAACGCGCTGGCCGCCGCAGCGGTAGCGACGGCGGCCGGCGCCAGCCCGGACGCGTGCCGGTCGGGTCTGGTCGGGGTAGTGCTGCTGCCACACCGGGTCAGCTTGGTAGCCGAGGATGCCGGCGTGAGGTGGTACGACGATTCGAAAGCCACCACACCGGCTTCGGTCCTGGCCGCGGTCGCTGGCTTCGAGTCGGTGGTGTTGATCGCTGGCGGCCGCAACAAGGGCCTCGACCTGACGCCGCTCGCCGGCACGGTCCCGCCGGTGCGGGCCGTGGTGGCCATCGGTGAAGCCGGTCCGGAGGTAGCGGCCGTGTTCGACCGGTTGGCCCCGGTGCGTCGTGCCGCCTCGATGGACGAGGCCGTCCAGCTGGCGGCCCAGATGGCTCGACCCGGTGACAGTGTCCTGCTCTCGCCGGGATGCGCCAGCTTCGACTGGTACCTCTCCTATGCGGCCCGGGGTGACGATTTCGCCGCCGCCGTCCGAACCCACCTTAGAAAAGGAGGAGCTCCGTGCTGATCACCGAGGCACCAACCGTCCGGGGTTTGCGCTCCCGCGCCCAAGCACTGTGGCGCCCAGCGACCGCGCCGGTTCGCCGTTCTGGCCCGGTGTCCGGTGTGGTTACGCCGCCACGCCGTTCTGGCCCAGTGTCCGGTGTGGTTACGCCGGCACGCCGTTCTGGCACGGAGCCGGCACGCCGTTCTGGCACCGAGCCGGCACGCCGTTCTGGCACGGAGCCGGCACGCCCCGGGCACCGGCGCGCCTCGGCCAAGGGCGGCAGCTTCTGGGTCCTGGTGAGCTTGATAGCCATCTTGTGCCTCATGGGCGTGGTCATGGTCCTCTCGGCGTCGTCGATCGTGAGCCTGAGCAGCTACGGCACGCCCTGGCACTTCTTCATCAGGCAATGGCTGTGGCTTCTGGTCGGCTCGATCGGCTTCTACGCCGCCGTGCGGGTGGACCACACCGCCTGGCGTCGCCCGTCCCGTCTGGCCATGTACGCCACCATCGCCATGCTGTTCTTGGTCCTCGTGCCCGGATTCGGTATGAGAGCTTACGGAGCCTCGCGCTGGCTCGGGACTTCGACGCTCCAGGTTCAGCCCTCGGAGATCGCCAAGCTCGCCCTGGTGCTGTTCGCCGCGGACGTCCTGGACAGTCGATCGGGGAAGAAGGGCTGGGGCTATCAGGCAGCCCCGGTGCTCGTCGTGCTCCTCCTGCTCGTGGCTCTCGTCATGGCCCAGCCCGACATGGGCACGACGATCGTTCTGGTGATCATCGCCGGGGCCATGTTGTTCACCGCCGGCATGCCGGCCCGCTCCCTCGCCAGCCTGGGTGGGGTGGGGTTCCTCGGTGCCTACATAATGGCGAAGGCCGCCCCCTACCGGTGGCGGCGCATGACCGCCTTCCTGCACCCGTTCCGCGATGCCAAGAACACCGGCTACCAGTCGGTGCAGGCGCTGCTGGCCTTGAGCCACGGACACGTGCTCGGGTCGGGGCTCGGGTCGAGCATCGCAAGCTACGGCTACCTGCCGAACGCCCAGACCGACTTCATCTTCGCCGTCATAGGGGAGGAGACCGGTCTCGTAGGTGGGTTCTTCATCAGCGCGCTCTTTCTTACCCTCACCCTGGTCGGGGTGAGGGTGGCCTGCCGGGCCCCGTCGCGCTTCGCCGCCCTGACCGCGGCAGGGATCACCGGTTGGCTGGTGGGTCAGGCGGTCATCAACATCGGCGCGGTGGTCGGCCTGCTCCCGGTGACGGGCGTGCCGTTGCCGTTCGTGTCCTTCGGCGGGTCGTCCCTGGTGATAGCCATGTTCGGCGCCGGGATCCTCGCCAACATCGCCAAGCAGTCGTGAGAAGCTGTCGCAAAACTATTTCCAGGTGGGAGAAGGCGGCGGCTCGTCGCATCCCCAGGGTCCGAGCGGAGGAAAGAGTTGGTCGAAGACGAGCCGCCTTTTCCCTCCCGCGAGTTTTGCAACAGCTCCTGAAGCAGGCGGGTACCGGACGGGCATGGTGCGTCATTGCGGGCGGAGGCACCGGTGGTCACGTGGTGCCCGCCATCGCGATCGGCCGGGCCCTGGTGGCCCGAGGCCATGACGCCTCGACCATCCACTTCGTCGGGTCGGCACGGGGGATCGAAGCGCGCATGGTCCCGGCTGCCGGCTTCAGTTCTACCCTCCTCCCGGGCCGGGGCATCGCCCGCCGCCTGACCGTGGACAACATCGGCGCTGCCTTAGGCCTGCTGGGCGCGCTCGTGAAGGCCATCGTCCTCCTCGGTCGCCTCCGGCCCGCTGTCTTGGTGGCCGTCGGGGGTTACGCCAGTGCGCCGGCCGTCCTGGCCGCGGCCATCTGGCGCACCCCGCTCATCGTCGCGGAGCAGAATGCAGTGCCGGGGCTGGCCAACCGCATGGCCGGGCGCCTGGCCAAGGCCTCGGCCGTCTCCTTCGAGGGCACCCCCCTTCGCCGGGCCGTGATGACGGGGAACCCGGTGCGGCGCGAGATAGTCGACGTCGACACCAGCCCGGCCGGGAAGACCGCCGCGTGCCGGCAGCTCGGCATCCCACCTGGCGCGTCCGTGGTCATGGTGGCCGGGGGCTCCCTGGGCGCCCGGCGGATCAACGACGCCACTGTCGAGCTGGCCCGCTCCTGGGCTGGCACGCCTGGAGTGTGCATCCGGCATGTGACCGGCAGCCGGGACTTCGAGGCCGTTTCGAACCTCCGCCCGGCGCCCGTCGACGGGGGCCTCACCTACCAGCAGGTGGAATTCGAGGACCGCATGGACCTCCTTCTGGCCGCGGCCGACGTGGCGGTGACGCGGGCGGGAGCCAGCACGGTGGCGGAGCTGACGGTGGTAGGCATCCCGTCGGTGCTCGTTCCCCTGCCGGGCGCGCCCGGCGATCACCAGACCGAGAACGCCCGCCGGCTTTCCGATGCGGGCGCGGCCGTGGTGGTTCCCGACTCCGAGCTCGACGTCGAGCGCCTCGCCGCCGAAGTCGATCGGCTGCTCGCCGACCGGGCCCAGCGCGACCGCATGAGGGAGGCGGCCCGGCGCTTGGGGCGGCCCGGCGCGGCCGATGCGGTAGCGGCCCTTGCGGAGCAGTACGCCCGTGGCTGATCCCGCCGGTCCGGCCCGGCCCGACTTGAGCCCACCCCGCCGGGTGCACGTGATCGGTATCGGTGGCTCGGGCATGAGTGCCATCGCGACCGTCCTTCTGGCCAGCGGCAACCAGGTGAGCGGCACCGATGCGTCCGACTCGCCGACGCTTCGCCGCCTCGCCCAGCTCGGGGCGGAGGTCCATGCCGGTCACCTGGCCGAGTGGGTGAGGGGGGCCGATGTGGTGGTCAGATCGACCGCGGTCGGCGACACCAACGTGGAGGTGGTGGAGGCCCGACGCCTGGGTCAGCAGGTGTGGCGGCGGGCCGATGTGCTTGCCGGGTTGTGCGCCCGCAAACGCACCCTCGCCGTATCGGGCACCCACGGCAAGACCACCACCTCGTCAATGCTCTCGGTGGTGCTCCGCGAGCTCGGCATGCACCCGTCGCTGATCGTGGGGGGAGACATCGTCGGCCTGGGTCCAGGAGCGGTGTGGGACGAGGGGGGCGAATGGCTCGTGGTCGAGGCGGACGAGAGCGACGGCACCTTCGTCGAGCTCGGTGCCGAAGCTGTCCTGGTCACCAGCGTCGAGCCCGACCATCTCGAGTTCTACGGCGGCTTCGACGGGTTGGAGGCGGCGTTCGCTCGTTTCGTCTCCGATGCGCCCGGTCCCGTCGTCCTGTGTGCCGACGACCCGGGCGCCGAGCGCCTGGCCCGGGCTCGCCTGGCGGCTGGCCCCCCCCCGACGACCTACGGCACGTCGTTCGATGCCGACGTGCGCATCTCGGATGTGGAGCTCGAGCGGGCCGCAGCCCGTTTCCGGCTGTGGGCCCCAGGCCGCCAGCCTGGCCAGGTGGCGCTTTCAGTGCCGGGCCTGCACAACGTCCGCAACGCGGCCGGGGCGATCGCGGCGGCGGTTGCGGCCGGCGCGGACTGGGGCGGAGCCATGGAAGCAGTCCGCGCCTACCGGGGGGTGGGGCGGCGCTTCGAGGGCCGGGGCGAAGCGGCCGGGGTGTCGTTCGTGGACGGCTACGACCACCTGCCGACCGAGGTGGCGGCGGCCATCGCCACGGCCCGGTCGGGGGGATGGACCCGGGTGCTGGTGGTCTTCCAACCCCACCGCTACAGCCGGACAGAAGCTCTGTCGCATGAGTTCGCCGACGCCTTCGAAGGCGCCGACGCGACAGTCATAACCGGCATCTACCCGGCTGGGGAGGAGCCCCGCCCAGGCGTGACCGGCCGGCTCGTTCACGACGCCGTCCGGTTGTCCCATCCGGGCGCCGAGCTTTACTACGCGGAGACCCTCGACGAAGCCGCCAGCCTGACCGCATCCCTCCTCGCGCCGGGAGACGTCTGCCTCACCCTCGGGGCCGGCGACATCACCATTCTCCCGGACCGCATCAAGGCCCGCCTGGGGGATCGCCGGTGACGCGAGGGCCCGGTTCTGAGCCTGTCGCCCGGGCCCTTGACCTGCTCGGCGAGCTGGGCGAACGGGTGAGGCCAGGCGGTGCGCTCGGGCCGCTCACCACCTACCGGGTCGGCGGCCCGGCCGCCCTGCTCGTCACCGTCACCCACCGATCGGAGCTGCAGGTCGTGGCCCGGGCCGTGGAGGCGAGCGGGCTGCCGGTGTTGATCGTGGGTCGCGGCTCCAACCTCTTGGTCTCAGACGCCGGTTTCGACGGCATCGCCCTGCAGCTCGACGCGGCGGGGTTCGGCGCGGTGGAGATCTCCGGCACCACCGTGGGGGCGGGCGCGTCGGTGGCCCTGCCCGCTCTCGCTCGCCAGACCGTAGATGCCGGGCTGACAGGTTTCGAATGGGCGGTGGGGGTCCCGGGTTCGATCGGGGGAGCGGTGCGTATGAACGCGGGCGGGCACGGCTCTGATCTGGCTGCCTCGTTGCGCTCGGCCCGAGTGACGGACCTGGCCCGGGGCACAGAGCAGACTCTGTCACTCCGCGACCTGGCCTACGGATACCGGCGCTCGTCAGTGACGGCAGCTCAGGTTGTGACGGACGCGGTGTTGGACCTGGCTCCGGGCGATCCTGCTAGCGGGCGGGAGACGATTCGCGAGATCGTCAGATGGCGTCGCCAGCACCAGCCGGGGGGCCAGAACGCGGGTTCGGTCTTTGCCAACCCGCCCGGGGACTCGGCCGGCCGGCTCATCGACGCGGCGGGCCTCAAGGGCCTGCGCTGGGGGAGCGCCGTGGTGTCCCCCAAGCACGCCAACTTCATCCAAGCCGACCCGTCCGGGTCGGCGGACGACGTGTTCATGCTCATGGGGCAGGTCCGCCAAAAGGTGTACGAGAGCCTCGGCGTGGACCTCGCCACCGAGGTCAGGTTGGTCGGTTTCCCACCAGGCCCCCAGGAGCCGGTACCAAAGTCTCAAGCTCAGCCAAAGCCTCAAGTTCAGCTTGACCCTTTTGCCGGAACAGGATCAGAGGAGGATGCAAATGACTGAGAAGTGGTCGGAAAACCCGCGGGAGGGAGAAGTCGGCGGCTCGTCTCCGACACGGTCTCCTGTCCGCCCGCACCGAGGGGATGGGACGAGCCGTCGCCTTCTCCCACCTCGAAGTAGTTTTGCGACCACTTCTGATGTTCGCCAGGCGCCTCGCCACTCGGCTCGGGTCGGCAACGGCTTCCCAGACAAGCCCGGCCACTCGGACAAGCCCCGCATCGACCCCCGCATCGCCCAGCGCTGGATCGACGTGCGGCGCGAAGCGGGACGCCGTCGCTTGAAGCTGCTCGTCTGGGCCGCGGTTGTGACCGGGGTGCTAGCTGTGGGATCGGTGTCGTTGTTCACCCCCCTGTTCGAGGTGCGCCACGTTTCGGTCCAGGTGGATGGGCCGATGGCACCGGCCCAGGTGGTCGGGCTGGCCGGCCTGGCCCACCATCCGCTGATGATCGATGTGAACGCGGCCCGCATCATGGGGCGACTCGACACCGACCCCTGGCTGGCCGCGGCCCGCGTCGGGCGGGACTGGCCCGACACCGTCAAGTTGTCCGTGGCCGTGCGCCATCCTGTGGCGGCGATCGCGGCGAGCCCGGGCACCTGGGCCGAGGTCGATGTCACCGGCCGGGTGCTGGCCGACACGGCGGCGGCCCCGACCGGGCTGCCGCAGATCCAGGGGGTGGCGACGCCGGCCGCGCCGGGCCGCTGGATGGCTGGCTCCCTCGGGTCGGGTGCCGATCCCCGCCTACCCCTGCCCCAGCTGGTCGACCTGGCCGCCCCCGCCGACGGATCCGATGTGCCCCGCCGGGTGGGTGCCGCCCTGGCTCTGGTCGGTGCCCTGCCGTCGGCCATCCGGGCCGATGTGGCGAGCGTGACCGTCGGGTCGACAACTGGCCTGTCGCTGTCGGTCTCACCTCCGCGGGTGGCGAAAGGAACCGTCCGGGTGGATTTCGGCGACGGGTCGCAGCTCCAGGCCAAGGTCAACGCTTTCCTGACCATCTTGGACCAGGCGAACCTGTCTGGCGTGGGAGTCATTGACGTGACCGTCCCGGACCGGCCTGCAGCCTTGACGGCGCGCTGACCCAGAGGGTACTGTCAACCCTCGCCGAAGGTTTACACAAGTCTCAACCTGAAGTCAAGGGTTAAGGGACCGCCGTATAACTACTTCGAAGGCCGCAGGCCGAAGAGGGAGCAGCACCAGGGGAGACCTGGCGCGGCTGTCTGAGTAGTTCGAAGGCGGGCCCTCATGCCATGACGGGCAGGAAGGGCGGGTGTAGGTCCTAGGGGTATCCGCGGGACACGCACCGGCGCGTGGCACGCTCTGATGAAGTGTGACAGCTGAAGTTTTGACATTCCCAGACATCGCGGACCCGCAGGTCCACCGTGTCGACTCCGCCCGGGAGGGTTTCAGATGGCCGGTGCCGCCCAGAACTACATCGCCGTTATAAAGGTCGTCGGTATCGGCGGCGGTGGTGTCAACGCGGTGAACCGCATGATCGACGCCGGCCTCAAGGGCGTCGAGTTCATCGCGGTCAACACCGACGCCCAGGCGCTTCTCATGAGCGATGCCGATGTGAAGCTCGACATCGGCCGGCAGCTGACCCGCGGCTTGGGCGCCGGAAGCGACCCGGAGATCGGCCGGGCGGCCGCCGACGAGCACCGGGAGGAGATCGAGGAGGTGCTGAAGGGCGCCGACATGGTGTTCATCACCGCCGGCAAGGGGGGTGGTACCGGGACAGGCGGCGCCCCCGTGGTGGCTGAGGTCGCCAAGTCGGTCGGCGCGTTGACCATCGGGGTCGTCACCCGCCCGTTCGGGTTCGAGGGCCGGCACCGCTCCGTCCAGGCCGAGGCCGGGATACAGCGCTTGAAGGAGAAGGTCGACACTCTGATCGTCATCCCGAACGACCGGCTCCTGACCGTCTCCAACGACAAGACATCGATGGTCAACGCCTTCAAGATGGCCGACGAGGTGCTGCTCCAAGGTGTGCAGGGGATCACCGACCTCATCACCACACCAGGCCTGATCAACACGGACTTCGCCGACGTCAAGATGATCATGAGCAATGCGGGAACCGCCATCATGGGCATTGGCACGGCCTCGGGCGAGAACCGGGCCGTCACCGCGGCCAAACTGGCCATCACGTCTCCCCTGCTCGAGGCGTCCATCGAGGGGGCCCGGGGCATCCTGCTCAACATCGCGGGCGGCAGCGACCTCGGCCTGCTCGAGGTGAACGAGGCGGCCGAGATCATCCACGGTGTGGCCCATCCCGACGCCAACATCATCTTCGGACAGGTCATCGATGACTCCATGGGCGACGAGGTCCGCGTCACCGTCATCGCCGCCGGCTTCGAGCGTTGGGACGAGCACGAAGATCGCGAGCGGAGCGGGACCGGGGGCCTCGGTCTGCTCGAGACCGAGCGGGAGCTGCGCGAGGAGGAAGACGTCGAGCTGGCCGCCGACGACTTCGACGTTCCCGACTTCTTGAAGTGACGCGGCCGGTCTGCCCGCGGTGACGGTGGCCGGATTGGCCAGGCTGCCGGCCGAGTGGACCCTGGCGGGTGGGATCCGGGTGGGCAGCACCGGATGGGCCCAAGGTGACCTGGCAGGGGAGGGCCCGGCGGTGGAGCGCCGCCGTGGTCTCGTTGTCGACCTCCCGTGGACGGTCCTTAAGCAGGTGCACGGGGCACGGGTGGTGGTAGTGGACCGCCCGGGTGGCGCGGTGGGCGAAGAGGCCGACGCGGCGGTCACGGCGGTGCCGGCCGCGGCATTGGCGGTGCTGACCGCCGACTGCGCGCCGGTCGCCCTGGCCAGCCCCGAGGGGGTTATGGGCATCACCCACGCGGGATGGAAAGGTCTGCGGGCCGGCGTCATCGCGGCGACGGTGCAGGCCATGCGTCGGATGGGCGCCACCCGAGTGGAGGCGGTCCTCGGGCCCTGCATCCACTCCTGCTGCTACACCTTCGGCGAGGACGACCTGGTGGCCGTCGAGTCCCGCCTGGGTCACCAGGTTCGGGCCTCGGATCGATCCGGTCGGACCGCGCTCGACCTGCCCGCCGGCATCCGGTCCGCCCTGCACGCGGCCGGTGCCGTCATGGTGGGCGAGTCGGACAGCTGCACCGCATGCGGGGAGGGCTTCTGGTCTTGGCGGGCCGATGGGACGTCCCGGCGTCAGGCCACCGTCGTCTGGCGGCCATGACGGCCAACCCCGAGACAGTCAGCCCGGACGCGGTCGCCGAGCGTCTCGATGAGGTGCGCCGCCGGGTGGAGCGCAGCGGTGCCGACCCGGGCCGCATCCGGATCGTGGCGGTCACGAAGGGCTTTGGAGCCGACGCGGTCGAAGCGGCCCGGGCCGCCGGCCTGGATGACGTGGGGGAGAACTACGCCCAGGAGCTGCTCGACAAGGCGGGCCAAGTCGGGCTGGGCGCGCGGTGGCACTTCCTCGGCCCGGTCCAGCGCAACAAGGTGCGCCGCCTGGCGCCCGTGACGACGGCCTGGCATGGAGTCGACCGGTTGGCCGCGGCCGAGGCGGTGAGCGCGGCGGCCCCCGGGGTCGAGGTGTTCGTGGAGGTGAACGTGGCCCGCCGTCAGGGCCGCCCTGGATGCCCGCCCGACTCGGTGGACGAGCTGGTCAACGAGCTGCGGGACCTGCCACTCGATGTCAGCGGTTTGATGGCCGTGGCCCCGGCCGACGACCCCGAAGGCAGCCGGGCGTGCTTCAGGTGGCTGGCCGGCAAGGCGCGCCAGCTCGGCCTGCGCGAGCTGTCGATGGGCATGAGCGACGACTTCGAGGCGGCGGTCGCGGAGGGCGCGACCACTCTGCGTCTGGGCCGGGTCCTCTTCGGTCCCCGACCGGAGCGCCCCAGGCTGCAACGATAGGCTTCGGCAACGGGAGGCGTCATATGGCTTCAGGGATGTTGAGAAAGGCGATGGTCTACCTGGGACTCACCGATGACGAGTTCGAGGGCTACGAGTACGAGGAGCCCGCTTCCTCGCCGGGCCCGTCCCGGCGCTACTCCGAGCCCGAGCCGGCCGTGTCTGCGGTCCGACCGGTCGGGCGCGACGCGATCGAGCCGTCCAATGGCGTGTCCCTGACCCCCCGCCCGGTGGTCAGGCCCATCACACCCATGCACGGGGCCAAGGTCCATGTGGTCGCCCCCGTCCGTTTCGCCGATGCCCAAGAGATCGGGGACCGTTTCAAGAACGGCCAGCCCGTGATCGTGAACCTCCAGGCCAACGACCGCGAGCTCTCGCGGCGCATGATCGACTTCTGCAGCGGCGTGACATACGCCCTGTCGGGCAGCATGGACAAGGTCGCTGACCAAGTGTTCCTGCTGACACCGTCGAACGTGGAGGTGTCGGCCGAGGAGAAGCGCAGGCTGCACGAGCGCGGTTACCGCTCCTGACGGGGGCCGGATCGGTTAATCGTGTTCATCTCTTTTCAAGGCGGCAACTTCCTGTACATCCTTGGGGAGATATACGTGCTGATCTTGATCGTCCGGGCCGTGCTCAGCTGGTTTCCCTATGACCCGTCGTCACCGCTGAACCCCGTCCGACGAGTCGTCTTCGTTATCACCGAGCCGGTGCTGGCTCCGTTCCGCCGGATCATTCCACCCATCGGAATGCTCGACATCTCGTTCCTGGTCGCCATCATCGTCGTCCAGCTCATCGTGAGCAACGTGCTCGGCCGCTTGCCGATCTGAGGAGCTGTCGCAAAACTCGCGGGACGGGTCTTCTTCGACTCGGAGGCGGTATACCGAAAGGTGAACCGCGACGAGAACTACCATGGCCGTCATGGAGGTCTCTCCCAAAACGCTGCGTGAGGTCGAGTTCCGCGAGAAGATGCGCGGGTACCACCCCGAGGACGTCGACCACTTCTTGGAGCAGGTGGCTGCCGGCATCGAAGTCCTACAGGATCGCCTGCGCCAGGCGGTCGAACGAGCCCAGCGTGCCGAGGCCGCCGCCTCCGAAGCAGGCGGCACCGACGACACGCTGCGCAAGACCCTGCTGCTGGCCCAGCGCACCGCGGACCTGGCCGTGCAAGAAGCCCGGGAGCAGGCGGCGCGCATCCTGGCCTCGGCCGAGCAGCAGGCCCAGTCCATGTTGGCCGAAGCGGAGGAGCGGGGCCGCAAGACGCTCGAGGACACGATCTCCGAGTGCCGGGCCGAGCTCAGCCGGTTGGAGTCCAGCCGATACCAGGCCCAGCAGGACGTGGAAACCCTGCAGCGGTGGCTCGATGAGCACAAGGCTCACCTGCAGGCCTCGCTCTCCGAAGCCATGGCGGCCGTGGAGCGGGCCGGCGTGTTGTGGCCGGCTCCTACCACCAGGCCGGGTGAAATGGCCCGGAGACCGCTTCCATCGACGGTCCCGGCGCCAGATCCCAACGGTGGGGCCGGGTTCTCGGCCCCACCCGCCACGCCGGCCAGTGGCCCGGAGAGCGATGCGGGGCCCGAAACGGTGATCTGGACCCCGCCACCGGTCGAGGAGCGGGCCGAGCCGGTGCCGTTCGAGGGGCCTGTAGGTCTAGCCGAGCCTCCAGGCGGGGCCGGTCCGGCGGACCAGGCCATGGACGAGTTTTTCGAGGACAACGATGACTTTGGCGATGAGCGGCGTTTCGGGGGTCGGCTGCGCCGGCGGAGGTGACATCCGGCGGGCCGCCCGGCACGCCCGTCGGAAGGTGACCCGGTGCTCCTCCTAGCGGCGTTCTTGCTGGTCGCGGCCAGCGCGGTCATGTTGGTTCTCGGCTTCGTTCGCGATGCCCTCGGGTACATCTACGTTTCGATGGTGTGCGCCGGCGTGGCCGGGCTGGCCCTGATCGTGTTCGTTCGCCTGGCCCGGCGCCGTATGCCGGTTCCGGCTCGAGCGCGGCTGGCCGATCAGCCCAGCCTCCCGCCTGTGATCGACGGCCGGCCCGAACCGGAAGAGGAGCCGGTCGCAAGGGGCGGTGGGGGAGAAGACGCCGAGCAGGCCCGGCCCGATCGAGAGTCCCCCTAGAAGGGTCGGGCGACAGAGGTCACTTGACCCACACATGCATGGGTCAAGTGACCACAATGACTCCGGACGGGACCTTGGGCCGGATGGCAAAAGCGCATCTGTGAAAGCTAAGAGGCGGGGTGGATCCGGGCGGCCACCGGAGTCCCGTCGGAGAGGGCC
>JAFAWZ010000279.1 GCA_019241495.1 Acidimicrobiales bacterium
CGACGAGCCGGGCGAAGACGACGAGGCGCGAGGTGGCTGAAAAGCGCGGGTTGCAGGTCGTGAGGGTGAGCTGGGCGAACGGGGTGGGGTCGAGCACGGCCACGTCGTTCGGGCTCACGACCTGAGGTGGCTCCGACACCGTGTACACCCAGATGTGGTCCTGCAGATCGGTGATCTTGATGGTGTCGCCCGGGCCCAGCTCGTTGAGCCGGAAGAACGGCGCCCCGTAGGTGGTGCGGTGCCCGGCGATGGCCGTGTTGCCGACCTGTCCGGGCAAGGCGGTCCCCTGGTAGTGACCGGGGCCGCGGCGCAGGTCGTCCTCGTTGGTGCCCTCGACCACGAACTTGTCCACGCCGATCTTGGGGATCACCAGGTGGTCCAGGGCGTCTCCTGGGGGAGGCCCGGGCTCGGTCGCGCTCGGGGAGGGTACCGTGGTCGTGGCGCTGGGGGTGGTCGGGCCGGGGGTAGTTGGGCTGGGGCTGGTCGAACCGGTGGTGGACTGGTGCACGGCGACCTGGGCCTTGAACTGCTTGGCCAGGTTCGACTGGTTGCGGTGCTCGGTGAAGTTGGTGCCGACGAGCTGGTAACCGACGAAGAGCAGCACGATGATGCCCAGCGTGATGAGGGCCAGGCCGATCTCCCTCAGGGTGCGCCGGACCGGGCCGAGCGGCGGGCGGGCCGGTGGCATGGGGCAAAGGGTAGATGGGGGAGACGGGCCCGGGCAGAGCACCGCTTGTCGTTTTTGGCACACTCGGGCAGTGGTGGTGCTCCTCGTGCGACATGCTCACGCCGCGTCCCGGGCCAAGTGGGAGGAAGACGACGCCGACCGGCCCCTCTCGACCAAAGGGCGCGACCAGGCCCAGAAGCTGGTTTCCGTCCTCGGCACCTACCGGCCGAGCCGGATCTTGTCCAGCCCCTACCTCAGATGCGTGGACACGATTGGTCCGTTGGCCGAGACCTTGGGCGTGGAAGTGGAGATCGACGATCGCCTGGCCGAGGGCGGGGGCTCGGCGGCGGTGGAGCTGGTGCGCTCGCTGGCCGATCAGGACGTGGCCGTGTGCAGCCACGGGGACGTCCTGCCGACCATCTTGGTGATGCTGGCGAACGAAGACGATCTGAATCTGGGCCCCATGCCGCGCGTCGAGAAGGCGTCGGCGTGGGTTCTCGAGCCGGGCGCCGGTCGCTTCGCGAGCGCCGCTTATCTCGAGCCGCCCCGGGTGCGGAGCTAGCGCTTCAGGCGGAAGCCGCGGCGCCGGGCCGCCCCGGTCGGCAGGATGTCATCGTCGGTGGGAGACCAGGCCGGGATGGGAGCGGCCATGCGAGATTGAGGCGGGGCGGCGGGGGCCGGGGGAGGGGTGACCTCTTCGGCTGCCTGGGCCGGCTTCTCCTCGGCCGGCTTGGGGCGGCGCAGCGGGATGGTCGGCCGTTCGGTCACCGTGGGGGTCAGGGGCGAGGAGTTGCGGTCCCCGCCCAGGCCGGGAATGCCGAGGCCGCCGCCCGACGGCAGGCTGCCCGAGCCGAGTCCGCTGCCTCCCAGGGTGCCGCCACCGAGGATCCGCGGGGCCGGGCGGGGCGCCGAAGCGGGATCGGAAGGCGCGGTCGGGCTGACCGGGCGGCCCAGCCCGGAGAGAGGGGAGGGCGCCCGCTCGGGTCTGGCGGCCTCGCTCGTCGCGGCCCGGGTGAAGGGATTGACCCGGGTGGTGGGCGACGGCGCCGGTGCCTCCTCGCTCGGAGAGCCGGCCGAGGCCACATCGGGCTTGCGGTCCGCTTCGCCCGCCGGATGGTCCCCTTCTCCGGTCAGCCTTAGCGCGTCGGCGAGGGTGGCCTGCAAAGCGTGCCGGTCGAAGGGCCTGACCTGGTCCTTCCCTTCCCCGCCGTCGGGCGACGTCCGTGGATCTGCCATGCCGTTGATATCGGCAGAAGTCTTTGCTCTTCTTGAGGGGTCGCTCGGAGCGTACGCTGGCTCTGAGATGAAGGCCCAGCCCGCCGCGCTGTTTCGTTCGGACCGGGCTCGAGCCGTGGCGAGCTATCCGTTCAGGCTGGGCCCGGCCGAGTCGAAGTGGACCGGGACGCCTTTTGCCGGCCTGGCCATCGTCAACAACCTCTCGGGCGCGGGCGATGCCTTCATGACTGTGGCCCTGGCCGGGTCAGTGTTCGTAAGCGTTTCTCTGCACGCGGCCCGGGGCCGCACCGCCCTCGGTCTCATCTGCACCGTGCTTCCCTTCGCGGTGGTTGGCCCCTTCGTCGGACCGGCCATCGACCGGGTGCGGGGGGGCCGGAAGTTCATCGTGTTCCTCGCCGCCATCGGCCGGATGGCGTCTTGTTTGATGATGGCGGCCTGGATACACAGTCTTCTGCTTTTTCCGGCTGCGTTCCTCGGGCTGGTCTGCTCGAAGACCCACGCCGTGGCCAAGGCGTCGCTGGTGCCCGGCGTGGTCGAGCGGGAAGAGGACCTGGTCCGGGCCAACTCCAAGCTGGCGGTGGGGGGCTCGATCTTCACCTCTTTGGGGGCGGCGTTGGCCGGGGCCATGTACAAGCTGTTCGGGTCACGGGCCGTGCTCGACTTCGACGTGCTGGTGTTCGCCGCGGTGGCCGCCCTGTCGCTCTACCTGTTGAGCGGCTCACGGGAGCCCGCGTCGGGCGACGCTGGACCGCAAGACGTCATGGCCCCGGCTCGCCAGCCCGGGGCCGGCCTGCGGGCCGCGCTCCGGGCCCTTCGGCTCGAGCACCGGGTACCCATCCCGCGCGAGCTGGCGCTGGCCCAGGTGGCCATGGCCGGGATGCGCGCCGTGGCCGGGTTCCTCACCGCTCTGGTCGTGTTCGCCTTCCGCCGGGAAGGGGCGCCGCTCATCTGGTACGGGCTGGTGGCCAGTGCCAGCGTGGGCGGGAACTTCGGGGGTGCCCTCATCGCCCCCAGGCTGCGGGACCGGGTGACCGAGAGGCGCCTGGTCGGCGGGGCCGCGCTGGTCATCGGCCTGACCGCGGTGGCGGTGACTCAGATGGGAGGCCTGCACCGGCGCCCCGCCGCGCTCGTGCTCGCCGCCGTGGTGGCTCTCGGAGCGAGCGTGGCCAAGACGGCTTTCGACGCAATCGTCCAGAAGGACACCCGTGACTGGGTCCGCAGCCGGCTCTTCGCCCGCTTCGAGTCGATCTTCCAGCTGGTGTGGGTAGTGGGCGCGTTGATCCCCACGCTCATCGCCACGTCCCTACTCGTCGGCTTCGTCCTCACCGCCATCACGGTGCTGGCCACCTCGGGGCTGTTCATCGTCGGCTTGGCCCGGGCCCCCGCCCAGGCCGTCCACCCCGCCCAACCGGTCCAGCCGGTCCAGCCGGTTTCGCGCCCGCCGAGCTCGGCGCCCCCCTCCTACGTGCCCGAACAACCGGGATGGGGTCCCGCCGCCGCCCCTTTCCTGCCTCCCCGGCCCCCGGCCGACCAGTAGCCGGCCGGCTCGGCTCCCAGGGGCTGGTCGCGGCCGGACCCGCCCGGGGGTCAATAGTGGTCACTTCACCCACACATATGTGGGTGAAGTGACCACTAATGATCCGGGGACGGTGGATCCGGCTCCTCCGGTAGCTCGATGCGGGCCAGCCACAGGCCGGGCGCTCCCAGCTCGGCCGGGGTGGGCAGCTCCCGCTTCGACCTCCACAGCTTGGCCAGGCCGTCCTCGCCGGCCCGCTCGAGGACGCCCCGCACGAACGCCTGGCCCTGCTCGTAGTGCTCGGCGGCGAGCGAGACCCCGAAGAGCTGGCCCAAGATGCGCGAACCGGCGCTGTCCTCCAAGCGCCGGCGGCGCAAGGCCTCGGTCAGGGGACCGTATGACCCGACCAGGCGGCGCCCGACAGAGTCCATCACGTGGTCCACATAGCCCACCACCGCCGCGAGCAGGGTCCGGAGCGGGACCTGGATCTGGCGCTGGGCGTCGTTCTGCATCTCCCCGAGGATCATCTCCGGATCACCGAAGGCCGCCTGAAGGGCGGCCATGTCGGTCAGGTCGACGTCCGCCATGCGCTCCTCGATGGCCGCCGCGCTCGGGGAGAAGGCCTCCACGTAGTCGGTGATCAGCTGCTCCAGGCGGGCCCGTACATGAGGCCGGCTCAGCACCACGTGATTGGTGGCTTCACGCAGGCACACCCACATCCGTACGTCGTCGGCGGCGAGACTCCAGTCTGAGGCGAACCGGTCGATGGTGGCCGGCACCATCATCAG
>JAFAWZ010000310.1 GCA_019241495.1 Acidimicrobiales bacterium
TTCGACAGCTGGTTGGCCGACCACGCCGCGGCGGCAGGAGCCCAGCTTCTCACCTCGACGGTCGCGACCGGTCTGTTGCGAGACGAGAGGGGCCGGGTGTGCGGTGTCAGCACGGATCGTTCGGGCGGGGACCTGCGGGCCCGCGTCGTGATCGCCTGCGACGGGGTGAACTCGTTCTTGGCCAAAGAGGCCGGCCTCCTCCCCCGCTCCGATCCCGCCCACCACACCTTGGGGGCCAAGGAGGTTCTGGCCCTGCCAGCGGCCACCATCGAGGAGCGCTTCGGTCTCGGGCCGGGGCAGGGATTGGACATCGAAGCCCTCGGCGCGACCCGGGGCATCCCTGGTGGGGCGTTCCTGTACACGAACCACGACACGGTGAGCGTCGGCGTGGTCGTCGGCTTGGAAGGCCTCACCGCGGCCCGGGTGCGGCCCGAAGAGCTGATCGCGGACTTCAAGGCCCATCCGGCGATCGCTCCCTACCTGCGGGGCGCCTCGTTGAGGGAGTACTCGGCCCACCTCATCCCCGAAGGCGGCTACGACGCCATGCCCGTCCTCGCCACCGATGGTCTCCTGATTGCGGGGGACGCGGCCGGGATGACCCTTGCGGCAGGCATCTGGCTCGAAGGCGTCAACTTCGCCATCGGGGCCGGCCTGGCCGCCGGCCAGACGGCGTCAGATGCCATCGCAGCCGGCGACGTGACAGCGGCTGGTCTGTCCGGCTACCGAGCCGCCCTCGAGCGCAACTTCGTCCTGAAGGACCATCGCCGCCTGCGGGGAGCGCCTGAGCTGATCCTCTCCGAGCGTATGCAGCGGGAGTACACGAAGCTGATGTGTGACCTGGCCGAGGAGCTGTTTACCGTTTCGAACCCGATTCCCAAGCCGGGCGCACTCCGCCTCCTCCGCCGGGCCGCCCGCCAGCATCATGTGCGTTGGAGGGACCTGGCCCTGGACGGTCTCCGAACCCTGCGAGTTTTCAGATGAGCGACCTGTGGGAGCGAACCAGTGCGACAGGGTGCCGGCCTGGCCGGCGCCCTTCCGCACCTCTTTGTGACGCGTTAACCGCACTATTTGCGGTTAACGCGTCACAAATAGCCAATCCGGTCACAAACGAGCACCCCACTCCCAGTCTCGCCGCACCGTCCTCCGACGGAGCGGCCATGAGCGAACTGCGGGAGCGAATCAATGTGACAGATCGCCGCACCGTCCTCCGACGGAGCGGCCATGAGTGAGTCCCGCTGGACCGGGCCGTCTTTCGAGGAGCGCATGGCGACGGTGGAGTTCCGGGTGGCCTCCAGGCCCCACATCGCCGTGGACTCCGACGTGTGCCGGTCGTGCACGACGAAGGCATGCGTGACCGCGTGTCCCGCCAACCTGTTCGCCCCGACCGCGGACGGCGGGATCTTGTTCAACTACGAGCAGTGCTTCGAATGCGGCACCTGCTACATGGTGTGCAACTCGGAGGAGGCCATTACCTGGACCTACCCGGACGGGGGCTACGGAGTGGTGTTCCGCCATGGCTGACCGCCCCCTGATCGCGGTGTGCCTCTCCCCCGCCGACCTCCGTCCGGAAGTGGACCGTCTGACCGGCCGGGTCAGAGCCGACGCCCGACGGGCCGCTCTCCCGGCCAACGAAGCCGCCGCCTTGGAGCATGGCCTGCGCATCGCCGAAGTCTGGGGAGGAACGGTGCTGGCCGTCACCGCGGGGCCGCCCGAGGCGGACAGGGTGCTCGCCGACGCGGTGGCCTTGGGCGCCCGCGCTCTGCGCGCTCTGCGGGTGGGCTCGACGCCGCCCGAAGGCGCTGGTGGCGTACTCGCGGGGTTCCATGACCTGCAGCCAGCCGACCTGGCCGGCGATCCCGGTGCGGCGGCCGCCGCCCTCGCCGCGGCGATCCGTTCGGTCGGGAATCCCGACATGGTCGTGTGCGGCGACGGATCTGCGTGGCAGGGAATCGGCGCGGTACCCGCCTTCCTCGCCCACCACCTCGGCGTGGCCCAGGCGTTGGGCGTGGTCGGCATACAGGTCGAAGCGAACCCCAACCGGCTCTTGGTCGAGCGACGCCTCGACGGGGGCTGGCGGGAGGCTCTAGAAGTGCACCCCCCGGCCGTCGTATCGGTGGAGGCAGCCGGGGTTCGCCTGCGCCGGGCCGGGATGGCCCGTGCCCTGAGCGCCGCCGCGCTCGCCAGCGGCACCTCTCATGTACCGGTTGCCGAGGGAGTCGAAGGAGCAGGACCAGGCGACGTGCGTTTCGGGTCACCTCGGCCCTATCGACCCCGCACCCAGCCTGTGGTCGCTCCTTCCGGGGATCCGCGACAACGCCTTCTCACCCTGACCGGTGCGCTGGCCCGGCGGGAGCCGGCCCGGGTAACCGGGCCCGTGTCCCCCGGTCAGGCCGCAGCCGAGCTCCTGGCCTTTCTGGAGCGGACCGGTTTCGCCCCTACCGACCGACTTAACGATCAACTGAACGTAGAGAGACAGGCCAGTAACCGTCTACTTGACGGTTAGACCTCAGGCGATGTCGTCAGGCGAGGCCAGGATGGCAGCCGCTCGCTCCACTGCCCGCCGGGCCCGAGCCAACCGACGTTCGTCGACAGGCAATTCGGTCCCCCCGGCGTCGATCGACTCCCGGAGGCGCTGCATGCCCAGGTCGGCCAGCTCCTCGGCGATCGCCTCCAGCCGAGCCCGGATGTCTTGGAACTCACCCGCCATCAAGCCTCCTGAGGAGCTGTCGCAAAACTATTTCCAGGTGGGAGAAGGCGACGGCTCGTCCCCTCCCCACGGTGCGAGCGGTTGGTCAAAGACGAGCCGCCGCCTTCTCCCTCTCGCGAGTTTTGCGACAGCTCCTGTCTGGGCGACGGCCCGAGGCCGGCGGCCCGGGCGACGATCTCCATGGGGTGCATGACCCGAGCCCCGGCCGCGGCGAGCCACAAGGCGCATCCGGGGTTGGGGCTGGCCACCACGTCGGCCTGGGCAGCCGCGATGACCTCCATCTTCTGGCCCCTGATCCGGCCAGCCAGCTCGGGCTGCATCACGCTGTAGGCCCCCCCTGCCCCGCAACAGCGGCCCTCGTCGGTGAGCTCCACCAGGACGGCATAGGGGCGGAGGACGGTCCCGACGTGGCGTTCGGCCCGTTGGGCATGGCGGAGGTGGCACGGATCCTGCAGCGCGACCCGTAGCGGTACCCAGCCGGGCACGGGTGGGGGCAGCCGATCCGCATGCGCCGCGATCCACTCCTGGATGTCGAACACTCGAGCAGCGAACCGCTCACCCTCCCCCGAGTCGAGGAGGTAGCCGTATTCCTTGAGGGCCGCCCCGCACCCGGCCGAGTCGACCAGGACCGGCGCCGAGCCGGGAAAGGCCGCGATCACCCGCCGAGCCAGACGGACAGCTTGGCGGTGAAGGCCGGCGTGGCTTTGGAGGGCGCCGCAGCACGCCGCCTGCGGGCCGGGTAGAGCCACCCCGACACCCATGGAGGCAAGCACCGCCATGGCGTCGCGGTGCACCGAGCGTTGCCAGGCGTCCATCACGCATCCGGTGAACAGCCACACGTCGTCCCCGGTCGGCTCCAGCGCCGCCTGCCGCAACGGCAGGGATGGTAGGCCGAGACGGGCGCCCAGGCGGGCCGGGAGCAGGCCGGTCCTTTGCCCCACCGCGCCGAGCCGGCTCAGGCTGACCAGGAGGCGGTGGTGACCAAGGGCCCGATAGGCGAGCCGCTGCCACCACGGGACCCCACGCTCAGCGAGGGTGCGCCGTGAAGCCTCCAACAGGTGGCCGAAGGGGACCGAGGACGGACAGGCCGACTCACAGGCCCGGCATCCCACACACGTGTCGATCATCTCGCGAAAGGCCGGACCGGCCATCCCATCGGCTTCGACGGCGCGCATGGCGGCGATCCGGCCGCGTGGCGAGCGGCTCTCTTCCCCGGTCACCCGGAAGGTCGGGCAGTGGGCCAGGCACAGACCGCACGACACGCAGGCAGCCAGCTCGTCCATGTCCACGGGCAGCACCCGGCCTGTGCTCACGAGGCGCCCATGGCGAGGACCGACCGCCCGGGAGCCAAGCGGCCGACCGGATCGAAACGCTCCTTGATCCGCCGGTGCAGCCCCACCACTCCTGGCTCGGCCGGCGCCACGGGCAGGGCGGTGGCCGCCCTGTCGTCGCAGTGGACTATCCCTACACCGACCTCGGCCAACCACCGGCCCCCGCCGGCCGACCCGGGCGGCGGACCGGCCGATCCGAGACGAGCCACCGCCGCCGGCGCGAGGGACCGTCGCCCCGGCCCCGGCGGCTCGGGCGGGCCGGCAACGGGCTGGAAGCCCCGCCCGAGCAGGTTTCGGCTCTGCTCTTCGACGTCGGCCGCGTACCCGGACAACCCGACCCACGTCGCCTGCCCGTCCCACAGCACCGCCAGGGGCCGGTACAGGGCGGGCAGCAGCTCGAAGGGGTCAGCGTCGTCGCTGCGCCACCACACCTCCAGCTCGGGTCGGGGCAGACAACGCAGGACGACCTCGCCGAGCAGCGCCAGCGTCCCGAGCGAGCCGACCAGGAGGCGGCACAGATCGAAGCCGGTGACGTTCTTCACTAGCGGGGCCCCGGCTCGGATCAGCTCTCCCCGGAAGTTGACCGCCGTGACCTCGAGGACGGCGTCGCGGACCGGCCCCCAGCCGAGCCGCCTGATCCCGCTCCACCCGCAGGCCAGCACCCCACCCACAGTGGAGCGCTCGGGCTCAGGCGCTTCGAGCGGAGTGAACTGCCCGCCGCTCGAGATGGCCTCGTCCAGCTCGGCCAGCGTGGTGCCGGCTCGGACCCTGACGATCATCTCGCCCGGCTCGTGGCCGACCACCCCGCACGGAGCAGGCACCTCCCGGGTGCCCGCTTCGAGCGCTCCCCCCAAAGACCAGCGGGTCCGACCGCCCACCGCGGCCACTGGACCAGCGTCGGGCGCTCCGATCGTGTCGGCGAAGCGGGAGAGGACAGTGCCGGGTGACCTCAAACCCATGCCCCCTCGGGCAGGTCGGCCAGGTCCCCGCAACGGCCCCCACCCGTGGGGAGAACCTTTTCCGGGTTGCACACGCCTTGGGGGTCGAAGGCGTCGCGGAGCCAGGCCTGAGCCTCGAGGTCGGCCGGTGTGAACACAAGCGGCATGGCGTCGCGCTTTTCCAGCCCGATGCCGTGCTCACCCGAGAGGCTGCCCCCCGCCCGCACGCATATCTCGATGATGGCCGCTCCCGCGGCGTGGACCTTCTCGACCATTCCGGGACGGCGGCGGTCGAAGACGATCAGCGGGTGCAGGTTGCCGTCGCCCGCGTGGAACACGTTGCCGAGGATCAGCTCGTGCCGCGCCGCGATGCTCCCGATCTCTTCGAGCACTTCGGCCAGCCGGGTCCTCGGAACCACGCAGTCGTGCAGGTAGTAGTTCGGGGCGATGCGGGCCACCGCCCCGAAGGCGGACTTCCGGCCCTTCCACCACGCCGCTCGCTGCGCTTCGGAGCCCGCCACCCGGACCTGCCGGGCTCCATGTTCGGCCAGGACGGATCGGACCATCTCGATCTGCGCGGCCACGCCCGGTTCGAGCCCGTCCACCTCCACCAACAACACGGCGGCCGCGTCGGTCGGCAGCCCGGCACCGACGAAGGCCTCGACCACCCGGGCGATGGTGGCGTCCATCATCTCCAGGGCGGCCGGGACGACCCCCGCTCCGATCACCGCGGTCACGGCCTGGGCTGCGTCGCGCATGGTGGCGAAGTCGGCCAGCAGGGTGGCCACCTCCGGCGGCAGAGGGGTGAGACGCACCGCGATCTTGGTGGCGATCCCCATGGTCCCCTCGCTCCCCACGAACGCCCCTCTCAGATCCAACCCTACGGGCTCGGGGTCGACACCCCCGAGCGTCACGACCGATCCGTCAGGCAGCACTACTTCCAGGGCCAGGATGTGGGCGTTGGTCACCCCGTAGAGGAGGCAGTGCGGGCCCCCCGAGTTGTTGGCCACGTTTCCGCCGATCGAGCACGACTGCTGGCTCGAGGGGTCGGGCGCGAAATGCAGCCCATGGTGGGCCACCGCCCGTGACAGGTCCAGGTTCAGCACTCCCGGCTCGACCCAGGCCAGCCTTTGCTCAGGGTCGACTTCGAGGATGCGGTTCATCTTGGTGGTCACGATCACCACTGGATGTCTCT
>JAFAWZ010000304.1 GCA_019241495.1 Acidimicrobiales bacterium
TCTCGCCATCTGGGACGAAGCGGCCACCAACCATCGCGCTCTGGCCGATCACTTTCATCCCCGACCCCAGCACCGCCTGATGCGGCGCTGCACGGTCGATGGGACTGCTCCCTACTTCAGTCGTACGACCTAGCCTCTTACCGGACTCTCAGTCCCCGTCCAGCCGTTGGTCGAACTGAAGCAGGATCCCGTCGGGATCCTCGAAGATGCAGGTGAGGATCCGCTCGTCGTTGGCCTCGCCGTAACCGCCGGTGTCCACCACAGCGGGCCCGAACCGGAACCTGACGCCCACGGAGGCCAGGACCTCGGCACGTCGCTCGAGGTCGTTCACCCAGAAACCGAAGTGGTGGATACCCAACTGGTCGAGCCGTAGAGGCAGCTCGTCGCCTACCGCGCTCGGCGCTGAAAGGACGACGAACATGGTCTGTGGGTCCAGGTCCCACCGTAGGTAGACGGCGCGGCGGCGGCGCGCCGAGTAGCGGTTGAGGCCGCCGGCGTCGGGAGGCGGCGGTTCGCCGGCTGGATGCTCCCTGCCTTCCATCCGATCCAAGGTGACCTGCATGCCCATCAGGTCGCGATAGAACGGCAGCGATCGGTCCATGTCCGTCACGCCGATCGCGACGTGGGACACCCCGACGGGGCCGCTCACGACGCCCGAACCACATCGATGCCCGAGCGCAGCACGACACCCGGCCGCTCGTCGCTGATCAGGCCTCCCGACACGACCGGGACCCCCGCCACCAACACCTCTTCGATGCCTTCAGGCTCGGAGAAGAGCCGGTACGCCCCGCCGGGCATGTCGTTGCGGCCTCGCACCGCGCCGGGGCCTACCCGGTCGGGGTCGAACACGCACAGGTCGGCGTGTGCCCCCACCTCGATACGGCCCCGGTCCGAGAGGCCGTACAGACGGGCGGGCTCGTCGGTCAGCATCCGCACGGCGGCCTCCAGGGTGGCCACCTCGTGTTCCCGGCTGGCCGCGAGTAGAGCGGTCGAGGCATTGAAGGAGTCGATGAGGTCGACGTGCGCGCCCGCATCCGATCCGCCGATCATCACGTCGTGGTTACGAAGCACGTCGGCCCGCAGCCGCCACGTCACCTCGTCAAGACCTGGGGTAGCCGGCAGCAGTCCGGTACCCAGGTTGTCGTCGCAAACGACGTCCATCAGGACATCGAACGGGTCTCTCCCCTCCTCGCGCGCGATGTCGCCCACTACCCGCCCGGTATAGCGCCGGTGCTGGGGGGCCAACGGCTCGGCCAACGTGAAGGCGGGCCAGTCGACGAACCGCTTGAAGTTGTCGCCGAGCGCCTCCGCGGGTACGGCCGCCATCCGCCTCCGGTTCTCGGGATCCCGGAGCGCCCGGACCAGCTCGGCGCCCTCGAGGGCCATCACTTCTCGCCAGCCGGGGAGGTTCGAGAACGTCCGGTTGCCCGCCATCGTTACCCGCAGCGTGAGGGCGGTAGGAAGGGTCAGACCGACCACCCGGCCGCCCCGCCGGGCGGCGTGCTCGGCCGCCGTCATCTGCTGGCGGAAGGTCTCGGGATGCTCCGCATCAAGGAGCAGCAGGTTCCAATTCACCGGGCACCCACCTGTGGTGCTCATCGTCGCCATCAGGTCCATGACCTCCGCCGCGAAGGGCTCCGGTCCAGGGGAGAACTCGAGCACCGAGGCACCCGACCGGCGAACGACCTCACACAGGGCGGTGATCTCGGCGGCGTCGGCGGTGCGCGACGGGACGGGGTTCCCGTACCCGTCGTAGTGGGTCTTGGACCACGACGAGGAGAACCCGAGAGCACCCTGGGCGAGGCCCTGAGCGAGAAGGCGACCCATGGCGGCCAGTTGCTCGTCGTTGGCCGCCGAGTCGACCGCGGCGTCGCCCATCACCACCCGCCGCAGTGTGGAGTGACCCACCAAGAAGCCGACGTTGATGGCGGTATGGCCTTCGAAACGGCTGACCCACTCCTCGAACGAGCTCCATTCCCAGTCTGACGCGAGGCCCAGCGCCTCGAGGGGAATACCCTCGACAGCCCCGAGCATGCGTTGGACGTACTCCGCGGAGCCCGGGTCGAGAGGGAAGACCGAGAAACCACAGTTGCCCCCCACCGCGGTAGTCACACCGTGCAGCACGGACGGGGCCAGCGTCTCGTCCCAAAGGACCTGGGCGTCGTAATGGGTGTGGATGTCGACGAAGCCGGGAGAAACGATCTTGCCCTCGACGTCCAAGCGTCTCCGGGCGCGGACTCCAGTGAGGTCCCCCAACGCGGCGACGCGAGCGGCCGTGATACCCACGTCCTGGCGCTGGGCTCGAGCGCCGGTCCCATCCACCACCAAACCCCCTGCCAACACGAGGTCGTACATCGCTCCCCCGATCACGAGCACGCTGATTGTCCGGCTCGACCTTAACCCGGCTCCGAAGCAGAAACCTGGCTCTCCTAGAGGTCGCGCTCGTACACGAACATCAGCGGGCCGTCGCCTCCCCCACTTCGGTTCGAGAAGCCCAGGCTCTCGTAGAGGTTGCGGGCCGCCAGGTCGGGTTCGTCGACGCCGATGTCGATGGTGTCGGCACCACGTTCTCGGGCGATCTCGACGGCCGCCTCCATCAGAGCACGGCCCAAGCCCCTGCCTCGCCGGTCCGGCCTGACGTAGAGCTCAGCGAGGTAACACTCCGAGCCGGCGCTCCAGATCGCCGGACGAAAGCGCAGGACGGCGACGCCATCTGGCCCCTCTCCCGCGACGACGACAACCGTATCGCCCAGCCCCAACAGGTACCCGATGCGCTCCGCCAGGGCGGCCGGCTCCGGGGTGGGCTCGTCGAACTCCCGGTTGAAGTCGTGCAATAGCTGGCCGGCCGCCGCCGCATCGGACAGGTCGCAGATGCGGACCGGGTGGGCAGCCTTCATCGCCGCGAATCGTACTTGCGCCGGCCCGAACAGCCCGCCCGTCGGGTTTCTATGGACACTTCGCTTTTCTGCGGACGCTGGTTGCCAGATCTTGTAGACAAGCGTCCGCAGAAAACGCCCGGCCCGGCCCGGATCTCGGCGGCGGACGGGACGGGCAGGGGACGGCCCGGAGAGGAGGGTCAGAGCTCTCGCCGCTCGAAGCTGATCACGCTGCCGACCAGAACGATGACGAACCAGGCCGACACCCACAGCAAGTAGTACCAGCTCGGCCCGGTGTGGACGAAGAACGGATCAGCGTTTCTCCCCTCGCTCAGCCGTTCGGCCATCATCGAGGTTGGCTCCAGGTGGTAGATGGCCCCGTGCCATAGGCCGTCGGTCGGAAGGACATAGCGGCTGACCGAGCCGATGGTGCGCATGGCATTGATGTTGAACGTGGAGCCGAGGGAACCGACCACACCCGCAAGCCACGCCGCGCCGAAGAGGGCAATACCTATCACGCCGGCCGCCAGGCTCGACAGCCGGGTGCTGAGCAACAGCGCGAGGGTCAGGAGCAGCAGGCCTTCGCTGAAGAGGAACACCGTTATGAGCACGGGGCTCGGGGGAAGGTAGCCGCTGACCGCGTCCACCACCCCCATCTCCAGGGCCGACACCGCGATGGCATAGCCGGCGAGCAAGACGGCCAGGCCGAGCCATTTCCCAACGAGGATCTCGCTCCTCCGGATCGGCCGGGCGCCCACAGTGAGCAGAACCCCCGACTCCACCTCCGACGCGACCGCGGGCGAGGCCATCGCCGAGGCGCTCAGGGCGACCACGAAGCTGAACATGAACATGAACAGGATCAGCGCCTGGGGCACAGCCAGGTTCGACTCGCCGGATGTGAGGCTGTGGGAATGGCTCAGCCTCTCGAACCCCCAAGCGCTCAGGCCGACCATGACGACGGTGATGGCCGCCAGCGCGGCAACCAATCGTCGTCGGGCCGCTTCTCGGATGGTGAGCGATGCGATCGTGAGTATCCGGAAGGTCATCTCTCGTCCAAGAGCTCGAGAAAGCGATCTTCGAGGCTTTGATGCTCGGGGATCACGGCCTCGACCCGCCCACCGCCACCGATGATGGCGGCGACCAGATCAGGAATGCTGTCGTTCTCGATCCGCTCCAGGATGATCCAGTCCCCGTCGCGCTGCCACGCCCCGAACTTCGACAGGATCTTCGTGCATGAACCGTCGACCGTGCCGAGCTTGACCCGAACCCGCCCATGCTGCCCGAGCAGCTCGGCCAGGGTGCCGGTGGCGATGGCCACACCCTTGTCCAGCACGGCCACCCGGTCGCAGACCTGTTCTGCCTCAGCGAGAAGATGGGTGTTCAAGAACACCGTCTTGCCGCGGGTTCTGAGGCCGCGGATGATCTGGCGCATGTCGTGGCGACCGACTGGGTCCAAGGCACTGGTCGGCTCGTCGAGCACGACCAGCTCGGGGTCTCCGAGCAGAGCGACGCCCAAACCGAGGCGCTGCTGCATGCCTTTGGAGAAACCTCCCACCTTGTCCCCCGAGCGGTCGGTCAGCCCCGAGACACGAAGCGAATCGGCTACTGCCTGATCCCACGACCGCTTTGGCAGCTCCAAGAGACGGCAGTGCAGCGCGAGCACCTCTGCCGCGTTCAGCCACGGCTGGAAACGGAACAGCTCGGGCAGGTAACCGATGCGCCGCCTCGTCTCGCGGTCGCCGATGGGAGCACCCAAGACCATGGCTTCCCCGCCGCTCGGGCGCACCAGTCCCAAGAGCATCTTGACCACTGTCGTCTTGCCTGCTCCGTTGGGCCCGAGGAAACCGAACACCTCGCCGCGCCCGACCGACATCGAGAGCGAGGCGACTGCGACAGTCTTGCCGTAACGCTTGTGCAACCCGAGGGCATGGATCGCGGGCGAGCCCCGGCCGCCCGGATCCCCCTGACTGCTTTCGGCCTCGGATCCACCCGGAACGGAGCTGGGCACCGGCGGGCCGGTGCCGGGGCCGTTGAAAGGACGGGCGAAGTGGTCAGCGGAGCTGGTCTGCGACACTCAATACACCTTGCTGATCGACCAGGCCGGCCACCGCGTGCACCACACCTGCTCCGTCCTCCCACACCACGGCTGAGGCCACTTGAGACCGATCTGACATCACCACGCCCGGCCAGCTCCCTACCTGCACCGACTTGGAGACCATGCCGGCCGGCGCCGGGACCGGCAACACGTTCGATATGTTGCCCAACAGCCGGAGCTCTTCGGCCAGGTTGGCAGGTACCCCGCGCTGAGACAGCAAGAAGTTCTCGATCTGGCCGATAGTGGCTCCCGTCGAGGTCGCCGTCGGCCTCGGCAACGTCAAGATGCCAAGGGTGGGGACCTCTGCCGCGCCCGAGCGAGACCCGTAGCCGACGAAGATGGCCGGCCCGAGGTTCATCACGGCGGACGCTCCCGCCAAGCTTCCGGCGGCAGAGTCGAAGGTCACGCTGACGGTCAGCTTCGGCTGGACGACATAGGTCATCGGCGACCCCACCCCGGCCGGGAGGCGCCCGGGCAAAGCGATCCGGATACCGGCGAGAGACTCGGCCTCGGCCAACGAGCCGACCTGGCGGCCCTGGCCGACCGACGCCCAGCGCAAGCTCCCGAACGGGAGGTAACCGGTACCGTTCGAGGTGGGGAGGCCGGCGGGCCCACTGGTGTCGGAGAAGCTCATAAAGGAGGAGATGGCCTGGAAATCACTGGGCGTCACCGCGACCGGCGCAACCCTGGTCGGCGCGAACACGCCGGTGACGGTCGCCGCTGCAGCCGCTCCACCTGCCACCGTGACGACCAGGGCACCCGCTACTACCGCGGTGCGAACTGATAGGTTTCCCCCGCGGCGCCGGCGGCGGCCAGGCGAACGGACGGCCAGATGGGCCGGGGAGCGTGTCAGCCCTGAGCGGCCCAGCCGTTCCTGCAGATCCTGCCAACCGCGCTCCACATCTGGGGCCGGGCGGGGCCCGGATAGCAGCCGGGCAGCTATCCCTGCCGACCCAGCGATCTGGTGGCGCCGGGCGGTGCAGCGCCGGCAATGCCTGATGTGCTCGAAGGTCGAATCGGCAATGGCGAACGGCTCGTCTTCGAGTCGGCGCAGGACTCCATCAGAAGCGTGACGCATCATTGGCCTCCCTGGTGAGGATCTCCTTACCGAGCATCTCCTTGCCAAGAGCCGACTCAGCCCGGCGGAGCAGCGTCCCAACCTGTCCTACCTTGACATCGAGCGCATCGGCGATCTCCACGTAGCTCATCCCGCCGTGACGTAACACCAACACCGTCGAGGCCCGGGTCGACAGCCTCGACAGCGCGGCGCGCAGCTCTTGAACAGCCTCTTTGTGAAGAACGGCGTCTTCGGGACCAGGGACCGACAGTTCCGACGCCGTGAGCCAGTGGCGGCGCACCCGCCGCCGGTCGCCCCGAAGCAGGTTCAGCGCGGTGTGGACGGCGGCGACCTTCACCCAACCGGGTGCTCTATCGACATCACCACGGAAGCGCTCGTGCGCCGCGATGAACACCTCCTGAGCGACGTCATGGGCTACGTGCTGGTCGCCCAGCACGCTGGCGGCCAGTCGGACAACGGGGGCATAGTTCTTCCGATAGAAGACCTCAAAAGATGATGAAGAGCCAAACTGGTCGTCCTGAGTGGCACCGCCGCTCACGTGAAGTCGCCTGAGCATCACCTACACAGCACCACGAACCGCCAAAATATGACGGCCCGAGCGCGAGATTGTTCCGCATTCGAGCCGCTGACTACGTGGTATCAGGTCCAGGGAACTGGACCGGCCCATCGGTTCAAGAAGGTGGTCTCCGAGATGGGCCTTCGGACGTTGGCGCCGAAGTTCCCCCGTGGATAGCCGAGCGGCACGCAGAAATGGAGCTCGACCTCCTCGGGGATGGCGAACATGCTCCGGAAGCGCTCCATGACCGAGGGGTGCAGCGTCGTGGGCACCGACCCGATGCCGATGGCGCGCGCCGCGAGCATGAGGTTCTGCGCCGCGGGGATGACCGAGTTGGCCAGGTGCCTGTGCGTGGCCAGCGCGAACACGATGCAGGGCACCTCGCCCATCTCGTCGGCCAGACGGGCGGCCGAGAGCATGGCCGGCGGGAGATCCTCGGGTCGGCTGATGCCCATGTCGCGACGCTTCGCCCACCACGCCTCGTGGTAGAGCGCGCCGAACTTGCCGATGGTCGCCGAGTCGTTCACGACGAGGAACCGGGCGACCTGCTGGTTGCCGCCGTTGGGCGCCCTCACCGCGGCCTCGAGGAGCAGCTCGATGTCGGCCAAGGGGATCGGGTCGGGCTTGAACCGCCGGATCGACCGCTGGGTGAAGATCGCTTCTCCGAGCGGCATCGACAGCCGGCTGTGATCCATCATGGCCTCCTTGTGAGCGGGTGTCAGGGTGTGGGCACACTCAGTATGTGATCTTTCCCGACACACCCAGGTCCGCATGCTGGCACCACACCGGCCGGCGCGACGGGTTCGAAGTGGCGTACTTCACACGAGGAGTGCATGGCTGGCTCATCGAAGGTACGACCACAGGCATTCAGGACGGCGTCACCTGGGCTGTCGATTACCGCCTGCAACTCGATGAGAGCTGGCGTACCCGCCACGCCCAGATCAGTGGCCGCACCGAGGCACAAGCCGTCGTACGACAGGTTGAGGGCGACGGTGGCGGACACTGGCGAGTGGATGGCCACGGTGCAGCCCACCTCGACGGCTGCCTCGATGTGGACATGGAGGTCTCGGCGCTGACCAACGCGCTGCCCGTGCACCGCCTCCGGCTGGGTGTGGGACAGAGCGCATCGGCACCAGCCGCCTACGTCCGCCTGGCCGACGCGGCCGTCGACCGGCTCGAACAGCACTACGCCCGGGTCGGTGATCCGCCAGGCCGGCGCCAACGCTTCGACTATCACGCCCCTGCGTTCGACTTCAGATGCCAACTCGACTACGACGAAACCGGCCTGGTCCTCGACTACCCGGGAATCGCCAGGCGCGCCGGATAGGACGTTGTAGTGTCTGGATGGGTTCGTGAGGTGAGCACGACTTCAAACCATCCGCCGGCCGCCAGACGCCGCTCGGGCGTCGTAACGGCCCTGGTCGCGCTCGTCGTGATCGCGTCGAGCTGCTCGTCGAGCTCCCACAAGAGCCAAAGCAGCATCGACGGTCCGGGACCGGAAAAATTGCCCACCCTCCCGGGGCCGACCGCTCCACCGTCGCCGGCCGTCCCAGGCACACCGGAAGCCCAGCTCCAGTTCATCTCCGGAGTGTTCAACGACATCCAGAACACCTGGAGCAACGCCTTCCGCCAGTCCCGTCTCCCCTATACGCCAGCCACCCTGCGCACCTTCACATCCACGGTCGGCACGAGCTGCGGGGTCCAGTCTTCCGAAGTGGGACCCTTCTACTGCCCGGCCGACAAGACCGTGAACCTGGACCTCCGGTTCTTCACCCTGCTGTGGCAGCAAACCGGGGCGGGCGGCGACTTCGCCGAGGCCTACGTTGTCGCCCACGAGATGGGCCACCACATCCAAAGCGTCCTTGGCATCTCTAGCCGGGTGGCCGCCGCCGACCAACAAAACCCGGCGGGGGCCAACGCTCTGTCCGTGCGAGTCGAGCTGCAAGCAGACTGCCTGGCGGGAGTTTGGGCGCATACCACATACACCCGCAGCCTCCTCCAGCCGGGCGACCTCGAACAGGCGCTCGGCGCGGCCGCCGTCGTCGGAGACGACTTCATCCAACAAATGTCAGGCGGTCAGGTCGAGCCCGACAGTTGGACGCACGGCTCCTCAGCCCAGCGACAACGCTGGCTCACTGTTGGGTTCGACTCGGGCAGCCCGAACGCCTGTGACACCTTCAGTGGAAACATCTGACGTGGTGTAAACCGATGTCGAGGAAGGCTGGGACCTTTTTCCTCCTTGTCCGGGAGGGGCGCGCCGTCGAGGCAAGCTATGGAGGTGACTCCCGATGAGCTCGAACGCCTGAACGCCTACTGGCGGGCGGCCAACTACATCTCGGTCGGCCAGATCTATCTGTTGGACAACCCGCTTCTTCGCCAACCGCTCCGGCCCGAACACGTCAAACCCCGGTTGCTGGGCCATTGGGGAACCACTCCGGGCCTCAACTTCTTGTACGCCCATCTGAACCGGGTGATCCGCAACTGGGATCTGAACATGATGTACGTGATCGGTCCGGGGCACGGGGGCGGGCCGGTCGGTGGACACCACCATGGGGTTCACCCCCCTCGAGGGGTTGGTCATGGCGACCCGGTCCGGCAGTGTCGACCCGGGCCTGGTCTTGTGGCTCGAGGAGCACGCCGGAATGCCACCTGCCGAGCTCGCCTCCACCCTCGAACACCGTTCCGGCCTGTTGGGCCTGGCCGGTAGCGCCGACCTCGAGGTCGTCATCGATCGAGCGGGCCGCGGCGACTCCAATGCCCTCTTGGCCGTGGAGACCTAGTGCACCGCCTGCGCGCTTCGATCGCCGCCATGGCGGCATCCATGGACGGTCTCGATGTCCTCGTCTTCACCGCAGGTGTCGGCGAGAACTCCGCTCCCGTGCGCGAGCTCGCCACCAATGGCCTGGGATTCTTGGGCGTTGTCATCGACCGAGCACGGAACGAGGCGGCCGCGCCTGACACCGAGATCACCGCGCTGGGCGCCCCGGTCCGCACGCTCGTCATCGCAGCCCGGGAAGACCTGGAGGCGGCAGGCCAGGCACATGACCTCCTGGAGGGTGACAGCCACGCCGCCTAGGAGCCCGTGTTGAGGCTCGTCAGTGCGGCTCGGGCGAGATCAACACAGGTCGGCGGGTATGAGCCGACAGGGCGTGTGAGACGCTGCCCAGCAACGTGGATCGGAGGAGGCCCCGCCCTCTCTGCCCGCAGACGATCAGGGCCACGTCGTAGCGATCGGCCACAGCCAAGATGGCATGGGCGATGCTCTCGTCGGCCTGCTCCACCAGTGCGGTGAGGTCGTAGCCGTGCTCATGGGCCAGTCGGGCACCTTCCTCTGCGACACCGCGGGCGTAGGCTTCCTCGTCTTTGTCCACCTTGGCCTCGTCGCTGAGCGGGAGCGGAGCGAACGTTCCCGCTGCCGCGAGACGAAACGACAGAGGCTGCCAGATCGTGAGGACGAAGCCGTCGGCTGGGCGAGCGAGGAGCTCCCCGGCGGAACGCAAAGCCATCTGCGACCCCTGCGATCCGTCGTAACAGAAAAGTATGGGTCCCGGCATCGGCCTTCTCCTATCGGCTATCGGCTAGGCGCCTGCCGTCACACAGTACCTGCGCCACTTTTACGCGACGGCCTTGCGGAACACCGATGTCGCCCAGGAGACGGTCAGCACGGCGAGCGGGCCGAGCACCGCGAAAGCCTGCCAGGTGGCCGATCCTCCGAAATGACCGCCGGCCAATGATCTCGAC
>JAFAWZ010000330.1 GCA_019241495.1 Acidimicrobiales bacterium
GAGGCCCTCGAGCAGCTCGGACCGCTCGGCCGGTGCCAGCTGGGCGGCCTCCGCCTCCAGCTCGACACTCACGCCCAGAACCTCGCCGTGGCCGGAGAGGGCGTCGGCTACCGGCTTGATCACAGGATCGGCGTCTCCGACCTGGCCCTCACCCAGGTTCACCACGGCGAGAACCGGCTTGTTGGTCAACAAGAAGACAGCCCGCAGCAAGGCCCGGTCCTCGGAGCCGAGCGTCGAGCGGTAGATCGGGGTGCCCGCGTCCAGCTCGCTCTTGGCCCGTTCCAACGCGTCGGCCTCGGCCTGGAGGGACTTGTCCGACTTGGCCGCCTTGCGCCGCTTGTCGATCTGGCCGTCAACGGTCGCCGCGTCGGCCAGCACCAGCTCGAGCTCGAGAACCTCAAGATCGGCCAGGGGGTCGTCGGAGCCGACCACGTTGGCGTCGGCGAAAGCCCGCAGCACCAGGCACAGGGCGTCGGCTTCCCTTATCCCGCCCAGGAAGCGGTTGCCGAGGCCCTCCCCCGTCGAGGACCCCGCCACCAAGCCGGCGATGTCGACGAACTCGACCGTGGCGTGGACGGTCTTGCGGCTGCTGCTCATCGACGCGAGCTTCTCCAACCGGTCGTCGGGCACCCGGGCAACCCCGACCGTGGTCTCGGTGGTCGAGAATGGGTGCGCCGCGACCGGCGCGCTGGCGCCGGTCAAGGCGTTGAAGAGACTCGACTTGCCGGAGTTCGGAAGTCCGACGATGCCCAGGCGTTCCATCTCACCCGAAGGCTACCGGCTGGCCGCGACGGGATAACCTCGTCCGCCATGTCGAAACGCACCCAGAAAGCCCGGGCCCGAGGCCGCCGCAAGAAAGCCAACCACGGTCAGAAGCCCCGCCGGGGGCGCTAGAGGCTTCTCAAGCCATACCGGCCGCCGCTGCCATCTCTGACAGTCGGGCGAGGGGGCGGGCCCCCAAGTGACCGACGACCTCGGCCGCGGCCAAGCCGCCCAGGCGGGCGCAGTCGGCAGCCGGCCGCCCGCTGACCATCCCGAACATGAACCCGGCCGCGAAGCTGTCCCCTGCGCCGGTGGTGTCGACGACCTGACCCACCGGCTCGGCCGGGACGCGAACGACGCCCGTGCGGTCGTGCACGACGCAGCCTTCGGCACCCAGGGTGACAGCAACCGTCGACACTCGCGCCGCGAGGGCGTCGAGCGCGCCTTCGAGGGTTGGCTGCCCTGACAGGCCGAGCGCCTCGGCCTCGTTGGCGAAGAGGATGTCGACGCGGTCGAGGAGCGACCACAGCTCGTCGCGGTGTAAATCGACCCACGCCGGATCCGACGCGGAGAGGGCGACAAGGGTCGCCCCGGCGCGCGCCGCGGCGATGGCCGCCTCCACTCCCGAGCGGCTTTCGTCTTTGCCGCACAGGTACCCCTCGAAGTAGACGATCTGGGCCGAGGCGATGGCGGCGGTATCGATGTCTTCGGCGGCCAGGTAGGAACCGATGCCCAAGTTGGTGCACATCGTCTTCTCCGCGTCAGGCGTGACCATGATCAGCGAGATCCCCGTGCTGATTTGCCGTTCGGTGGGGTGGCCGGAATCAAACGGAGGCGCCTCGAAGCGCACCCCGGCGGCGCGGATGTCGTGGGAGAACACCACGCCGAGGTCGTCGTCGGCCACCTTGCCGATGAACTGGACCGAGGCGCCGAGCGACGCCAGGCATGCCGCGGTGTTGGCTGCCGAACCGCCTGAAGCTTCGACGGCGGGGCCGAGGCCGGCGTAGATCTTCTGGCTTTGGTCGTCGTCGATGAGCGTCATGGTTCCTTTGCCCAAACCGAGCGAAGCGACATGGTCGTCGTCGGTGTTGGAAAGGACATCCACGAGGGCGTGGCCAATCGCCACGATTTGCGTACTTGGTTCCATGAGGAACTGACCGTAGTGGCCTGCCGGTAGGGTGAGGGCCCAGCTGAGGAAAGGAGTCCATGATTGGATGCGGGACCGAGTTTCCGCCTGCCGCGAAAGGCACGACCGCGGCGTTACGAGCTCCAGATCAGGCCCGAGCTGACAACTGCCCGCTTCGACGGCCGGGTGGTCATCACGGTCGAGGTGGCCGAAGCGACCCGGACGCTCGTTCTCAACGCCATAGAGCTGGACATCCGCGGGGTGACGCTTTCGACCCCGGCCGGCGCCTCGCTCGTCCCAGAGTTATGTTTCAACGAAGAAGACCAGCAGGTGGCACTGAACTTTTCTGAGCAACTGGAACCCAGCGAGGGATACCAGCTGACCATGGAGTTCGCCGGTGTGTTGAACGACCAGCTCCGGGGCTTCTACCGCAGCACCTTCCGCGATCAAAACGGCGCGGAGCACGTCATCGCCACCACCCAGTTCGAAGCGTCGGATGCCCGCCGGGCCTTCCCGTGCTGGGACGAGCCCGATCTCAAAGCCAGCTTCCAGACGACGCTCGTCGTCGAGCCCGGCCTGACCGGCCTGTCCAATGGCCGGCTCGAGTCGGAGCGCATCCTCGACGACGGGTGGGTGGAGATGCGCTTCGCCGAGACCATGGTCATGTCGACCTACCTCGTCGCTTTCGTGGTGGGACCTTACGAGCTGACCGACCCGATCGAAGTGGACGGGGTACCGGTACGTCTGGCCACCGTCCCGGGCAAGCTGGGCCTGACACCTTTCGGGATGGAGGTGGCGGTTCACGCCCTGCGCTTCCTGCGCGACTACTTCGGGATTGCCTACCCGAGCGACAAGATCGACCACATAGCAGTGCCCGACTTTGCCGCGGGCGCCATGGAGAACCTGGGGTGTGTCACCTACCGCGAGAGCGTCCTGCTCACCGAACGCGAGAGGGCTGCCCAAACCGAGCTGCAGCGCATCGCATCTGTGGTCTCCCACGAGACGGCCCACATGTGGTTCGGTGATCTGGTCACCATGAAATGGTGGAACGGCATCTGGCTGAACGAGGCGTTCGCCACGTTCATGGAGCTGACCACGACCGAGGCGTACCGTCCGGAATGGCAGGTCTGGACGACGTTCGGGGCGGGAAAGTCGGCGGCCATGACCATCGATGGCCTGCGAGCCACCAGGCCAGTCGAGTTCGAGGTGGGGCGGCCTGAAGAGGCCGAGGCCATGTTCGACGTGCTGACCTACCAGAAGGGTGGCTCGGTGCTGCGCATGCTCGAGCAGTTCATCGGGCCTGAGGTCTTTCGCAAGGGGATCTCGCAGTATCTGACGACCCACGCCTACAGCAACACCGAGACGGTCGACCTGTGGAACGCCATAGAGGCGGTGTCCGGCCAACCGGTGCAGGCCATCATGAGCTCATGGATCCATCAGGGCGGGTACCCGATGATCTCTGCCGAGCTCGGCTCGGACGCGGCGACAGTCGTGTTGCGCCAGAACCGTTTCGTGTACGACGGCGAAGAGAGCCCCGAAACGTGGGTGGTGCCAGTAAATCTCCGGGCGTCGGTGGATGGCACCGTCCACCACGAGCGCCTGCTCCTCGACCAGCGGGAGGGGAGCTACACCTTCACGGGTCCGGTCGATTGGGTCGTGGTCAACGACGGGGCCTGGGGCTTCTACCGAAGCCGCTACTCGAAGGAGCTGTGGCGCCGCCTCAAGAGCGCCGGCCCGGTTTCCATCCTGGCCCCGCTCGAGCGGCTCGCTCTGGTCGTGGACCTGTGGGCCGCGGTGACCGCCGGGCAGGCCGAGCTGGCCGAGTGGGTCGAGGTCACCACGTGCGTGGCCACCGATCCAGATCCCGACGTGTGGGCAGCCGTCGGCTCGGTGCTCACCCTCCTGGACCTGATCGCCGACGAGGCCGACGGCCAGGCGCTTCGTTCGTTCGTCACCCGTTTGGGCCTTCCGGTCTGGGATCAGCTCACCTGGACTCCCGCCCCCGGGGAAAGCGAGCGCACGGCGGTGGCGCGGGCCCGGGTCCTGCTGCCGCTGGCCCAGATCGGACAGGACCAAGAGCTCATCTCCGAAGCCGTCCGCCGTTTCGCCCGGCACCGGACCGACGAAGCTGAGCCGGCCGGGCTCGGCCCGGACCTGGTCGGGGTGGCCGCTCGAATCAGCGTGGCCAGCGGGACCGAGCAAGCGTGGGAAGAGATGCTCGAGCGCTACCGCGCCACCGAGATCCCCCAGGAGCAGCTGCGCTACCTCTACGCCCTGACCGAGACGCCCTACCGCGACCTGTCGCAGCGCACCTTGGACCTGGCGATCAGTCCCGAGGTGCGCAGCCAGGACGCGCCGTTCGTGATCGCCCAGGTCCTGTCGCGCCGGGGCGCGGCCGCGTCGGCCTGGAGCTGGGTGCAGGGCCACTGGGACGAGATCGTCGCCCATATGCCCCCCAGCCTGTGGATGCGCATCTTGGAAGCCGCGACCGTGCTCACAGACGGCGAGCTGGCCGCCTCGGTTCGGCACTTCTGCGCCAGTCGCGACCTGCCGGTGAGCCCGATCCGCATCGAGCAGATCCTCGAGCGGATGGACATCACCGTGGCCCTGGCGACCCGCTTGCGGGGTCGGATCGGGCCGACGTTGCCGGCTTGACGGAGCTCGTCTTCGCGGTGGAGGCGACGTCGGTGCAACTGGCGTGGCGCCGGCTGCCCCGGCCAGAGGTCACCTTCGAGATCGATGGGCGCCGCTTCGACGTGGACGCCCGCGGCCCGGCCTGGTACCGGGACCGGCGCCCTCTATCGGGCGGCCGGGGCGGACCGGGAGCGCTCGTCGTCGATGGTCTCGAGCCGGCTACGCGCTACGACATCGTGCTGCACGCGCCGGGGCGCCCCGCCGAGCGGGTGGCATCGGCTCGAACCGCGGCGCCACCCCCAGGGCGGGTGCTGGCCCGGTTCGCGACCGTGGGCGACTGCCATATCGGTGAGCGCCGGTTCGGGCCGGCCCGGGCCCTCGGGGATCCGACTCCCCTGCCCGATGGGATGGCTCCTTACCCGGTGCGGGCGCTGCGGGCCGCTTTGGAGGAAAGCCGGGAGTGGGGAGCCGAAACGGTCATCGCCAAGGGCGACTTGACCCACGTCGCAAGGGCGAGTGAAGCCGAGACGGTGGCCGAGGTGCTCGGCGCGGCGCCGATGCCGGTCCACGCCATCCTGAGCAACCACGACGTGCGCTCGGGGGCCGACGTGGCGACCATCCTGAGCCGAGGCGGAGTGGACGCCGGCCCCGAGGCCCGGGCCGTCGACCTGCCCGGGGTCCGGGTGGTGCTGGGCCACAGCCCGGTCCGGGGACTGCACGCCGGGCGGATCGAGTCGTCCCACCTCGAGGAGATGGCCGAGCTGGCGGCCGGAGCCGCCGGTCCGGTGGTGGTGGTGCTCCATCACCCTCCCGGGCGGGGTCGGCTGCCGCGCTACTACCCCCCGGCCATCGGCTGGCCGGACTCCCGGGCGCTGGTGCGTCGCCTGGCCGAGGCCAACCCGGCGGCGGTCCTGCTCGCCGGCCACACTCACCGCAACCGGTGGTACCGGGCCGGGCCCCTCCCCGTCGCGGAGGTCGGCTCGACCAAGGACTACCCGGGCCAGTGGGCCGGCTACACCGTCTACGAGGGCGGCATCGCCCAAGTCGCCCGGCGGATCGCCGCGCCCGACGTGATCGCCTGGACGGAGATGACCGCTCGGGCCCTCGGCGGTCTGTGGGGCTGGTGGAGCCCGGGTTCGTTGGCCGACCGGTGCTGGTCGTACACCTGGCCGGCTACTTCGGGCCCTCCGGAACCGTGAGCCCCTCCACCCGGGCCCGTACCTGGCTCAACCGCTCGGTGGCCTGGGCGTGCAAGCGCTCGGCCCGCTCGTAGAGCTCCGCGGCGGCCTCGATGCCTAGATCACCGGCCGCCAGCTGCTCGGTCACGGCCTCGAGCTCGGCCATGATCTCCTCGAATGTCGGCTCCCGTCCGCTCGTCACCTTGCGTCAACCGAAATTTCTGTCACTATTGCTGCCAATCGGCCGGTAGCCAGACGCACCCCGATGGCATCACCGGGAGCCAAGGCGGATGACCGGCGGACGACAGACCCGCCCGGACCGGTCACGACGGCGTAGCCCCGCTCGAGGGTGCGCTGCGGCGACAGAGCCCTCAGATGGCGAATCTCGGCGTCCAGCCGGCCCCCGGCCCTCCCAAGTGCCTCCCACATCGGGCGGTGCCAGTCCAGCCCGGCCAAGTGGGCCTCGGCAGCCGCCAGCCGCTGGCGCGGATGGCGCCCGGCCAACCGGGACCCGGCCAGCTCCAGCCGGCTCCCGGCCCGGTCGATCCCGGTGGTCAAAGCCCTCCTGGTGTCGATGCCCTCGACCCGGCGGGTGGCCGCCGCCAGGCGGCCGTCGAGAGCCCGGGCGGACCGCTCGATCAGGGTGGCGGCCGCGGTGACCAGGCCGGCCAGATCGGGTAGCACGGCCGTGGCGGCGAGGGACGGCGTCCCGCAACGGAGATCGGCGACCTCGTCGCAAAGCGGCCGGTCCGCTTCGTGGCCGATGGCCGACACCACCGGAACGGGACAAGCGGCCACGGCCCGGCACACCCCCTCGTCGCTCCAGGGGAGCAGCGACGGGGCGTCTCCTCCGCCCCGGGCCAGGATCACCACCTCCACGCCGGGCCGCCCGGCGACGGCCTGGACGGCCTCGGCAATGCCAACGGCAGCCGCCGGACCGGACACCGTCGTCTCTTGGAAGACGAGGGGATAGCCGGGGCAGCGCTGCGCCATCACCGACTCGATGTCCTTACGTACGGCGGCATCGGTCCCGCAAACGACACCAACCACTCCGGGCAGGACCGGGACGGGCCGACGGGGGCGCTCCAGCAGGCCATCGCGAGCCAGGCGGGAGCGGGTCTCCGCGATCAGGGCGGCGATCGCCCCCTCTCCCACCGGGACGACCGATTCGGCCACCAGGTGCAGCTGGCCCCGGTCGTTGGCCCATTGGAGGGTCGCCACCACCTGCACCCGTTCGCCGTTCACGATGCGAGACCGGCGGGCGGCCGGGCCGGGGACCTTCACGTCCATCTGGGCGGCCCGGTCCCGCAGCGTGAACCACGTGCCCCCGGGGTACACCTTGGGCCGGTGCACCTCGCCCTCGACCGCCACGGGGCCGATCCCGACCAGCGACCGGGCTATCTCCCCGGACAACCGGACCAGCGTCACCCGGCGGGGCGCACGCTCGCCCGGATGGTCGAACAACGGCAAGGTCACGCTGATCAGGCTAGCTACCGCCTGTGACACCCAAGTCATTCGTTAGCATGGATGAAGATCTTGAAAAGCAGGAGAATCGTTGCCAACCCTTGATGTGAACGGCCCCTTCTCGGCGCTGGGGCTCGACGCCGACCTGGTGGAACCCTTGTCGGCCCGTGGCATCTCGGAGCCGTTCCCGATCCAGGCCCTCGCCATCCCCGACGCCCTGGCCGGGCGTGACATCTGCGGAAAGGCCAAGACCGGCTCGGGCAAGACCCTCGCCTTCGGCCTGCCGTTGCTGCAGCGCCTGGCCGGAGAGGAGGTCAAGCCCGGCCGCGCCCCCCGTGGGCTGGTCCTGGTGCCGACCCGGGAGCTGGCCCGCCAGGTCGCCGACGTCTTGGAGCCGCTGGCCGAAGCCAAGAAGCTGAAGATGGGCGTCTGCTACGGGGGCACCAGCATGGACACACAGCTGAAGTCCCTCCGGGCCGGCACCGACGTGGTGATAGCCACACCCGGCCGCCTGATCGACCTGCGCCAGCGGGGCGAGATCGACTTGGGCCAGATCGAGGTCGTAGTCCTCGACGAGGCGGACCGCATGGCCGACATGGGTTTCACCCCCCAGGTCGAGTGGATCCTCCGTCACCTGGTGAAGGAGCACCAGACCATGCTGTTCTCCGCCACCCTCGACGGCGACGTTGACCGGCTCATCCGCTACGAGCTGACCGACCCGGTCCACCACGAGGTCGTGTCGGCGACGCCGACGGTGAGCCGTATGGCGCACCGCTTTGTCCTCGTCCATCAACTCGACAAAGTGAAGGTCGCAGCGGCCATCTCGGCGGGCGCCTCGCGGATCATCGTCTTCTGCCGTACCAAGCGAGGAGCGGATAGCCTGACCGAAGGTCTGCGCAAAGAAGGCGTGGACGCCAGGGCCATCCACGGCGATCTGCGCCAGCAGGTGAGAGAGCGGGCGCTGCACGCCTTCACCGCAGGCCGGCTCCGGGTCCTCGTGGCGACCGACGTGGCGGCGCGGGGCCTGGACGTGGAGGACATCGATGTGGTGGTCCACTTCGACCCGCCCGAGGACCATAAGAACTACCTCCACAGGTCGGGCCGCACGGCCCGGGCCGGGCGCGAAGGCCTGGTAGTGACGCTGGTGCTCTGGAACGAGCAACTGGAGGTGGAGAAGATCCAGAAGCGGCTGGGTTTGTCGGCGCCGATCATCGAGATGTTCTCCAACGATCCCCGGCTCAACCATCTCGCCTCCTGGGATCCCGCCTCCGTGCCCGCCGTCTGACGGCCGAACCGGGGCGGCGTGCGGCAAGCGCTCGAAGTCCTCGGCTGCATCCTGGGCCTGACCGTCGTCGGCGTAACCGTCATGTCGTCGATCAGCTCCGTCGTGCTGCCTCGTGCCGCGCCGACCCGCCTGCCCCGGACTGTCTTCGCCGCCGTCCGGGGCCTGCTCGGCGTGCGCATCCGCAACTCTGCGGTGTACTCCGAGCGGGACCGGGTCATGGCCCTGCTCGGGCCGGTCACCCTCATATGCACGCTCGCCACCTGGCTGCTGATCCTCTTCGCGTCATACGCCCTGGTGTACTTCTGCGTGACAGGGCGCTCCTGGGCGAAGTCGATCGAGTTGTCCGGCAGCTCGGTGTTCACCTTGGGGACCACGTCGGACGGTCGCCTGGGGCCGGGCCTGTTGACCTATTCGGAGGCGGGGCTCGGACTTTTGATCGTGGCCCTGTTCATCACGTACTTCCCGAGCATCTACGGAGCCTTCACCCGGCGCGAGGCAGGCGTCGCCATGCTTCAGGTCCGGGCCGGCAGCCCACCTCGGGCCGTCGAGATGCTCATCCGCTACCACCGCATCGAAGGGCGCCGCTACCAGCTGACCGATCTGTGGCGGCAATGGGAGGCGTGGTTCGCCGACATCGAGGAGTCGCACACCACCTTCAAGATCCTCCCCTACTTCCGCTCCCCCCGACCGGAACGGTCCTGGATCAACGCGGCAGGCGTGATGCTCGACGGGGCGGCGTTCTGGATCGCCTGCGTGTCGGACCATCCCATCGACCCTGACGCCCAGCTCTGCCTGCGGGCCGGCTACCTGGCGCTGGGACACATCGCCGACGCGTTCAACGTCCGCTACGACGCCGAACCCCCTCCGGACGGGGCCATCACCATCTCTCGCCAGGAGTGGGATCAGGCCATGGACGAGATGGCCGACGCCGGGGTGCCGCTGATCGAGGACCGCGACCGGGCGTGGCGGGACTGGCGGGGGTGGCGGGTCAACTACGACACAGTCCTCCTGCGCCTGGCCCGCATGGTGGAAGCGCCCCCCGCCCCGTGGATCTCCGACCGCAGCCCGGTAGAGCCGCGGGGGCGGGTCGCGCTTGGCAGTGGGGCGGCCGGCGGCGGGGGACGGAGTGTCAGCCCGTTTTGGAGCCGGAACGGCCGCGGCCGAACAACCAGCGGGTAAGGACGATGGCCACCACGATGGCCGCGATGCCGAGGCCGATGCCGTAGAGATCAGCCGGGTCGTTGTGCGCCCCCGGGATGTTGGCGGTGGCATTCGGACCGCCAATGATGGTGACGACCGACGGCTCGGTCGTCGGGGGGCTGCTCGGCGGCGCCTGGAAGGTGTAGGCCCGGAGGGTGAAGGCCTGGAACGTGACGGCGGACAGGGGCGGAGGCATGGGCGGCTTCACCACCATCTTGGTGCAAAACGCGCCCCCGCCCACTTCGCCGACCCCTCAACGGGCCCGGGCATGACGGGCCCGAACGGCTCCACCGGGTAGCCTCGATCCGTGGCCGACGCATGGGTGATCGAACCGTCCGGCCCGTTGCGCGGTGAGGTGGAGGTCCGCGGATCGAAGAACGCGGTGACCAAGCACATGGTGGCCGCGGTGCTCGGGGAGGGGCCCAGCACCATCACCAACGTGCCCGAGGTGGGAGACGTCGACATCACCGCCGGGATCCTCACCGCCATCGGGGCGAGCGTGGAGCGCCACGGCGCTTCCCTCACCGTCGCCCCACCCACCGACGTGAGCCCCGCGGTGCCGTTGCGCTTCAGCGGGCTGAACCGGATCCCGGTGCTGCTCCTCGGACCCCTCCTGCACCTCACCGGCGAGGCGTTCGTGCCCCGCGTCGGAGGCGACCAGCTCGGCAGCCGCCCCATCGACTTCCATGTCGAGCTGTTGAGGTCCCTCGGCGCCGAGGTCGAGGTCACCCCCGAGGGGATCGAGGCCCGCTGTAAAAGGCTCCAGGGGGCCATCGTGGAGCTGCCCTACCCGAGCGTGGGGGCAACCGAGTCGGCCTTGTTGTCCGCGGCCATGGCCGAGGGGACGACGGTCATCCGCAACTCGGCGACCGAGCCCGAGGTGCTGGAGCTGGCCCTGTTCCTCCAGCGCATGGGGGCGCTGATCGAGTTCCGCCCGGACCGGAGGATCGTCATCGAGGGCGTCCCCCGGCTGCGCGGCGCCCGCACCCGGTTGCAGGGTGACCGCAACGAGGCCTTCAGCTATCTGGTGGCCGGGTTGCTCACCAAGGGACAGGTGAAGGTGGTCGGCTGCGCCCAGGATCGGCTGGTCACCGCCATGACGACCCTGATGCGGATGGGGGCGTCGGTGACGGTGGACGACGTGGCCATGACGGCGTCGGCACCGAACGGTCTACGGGCCGCCGCGGTCCAGACCGATGTGCACCCCGGGTTCATGACCGACTGGCAGACGCCGATCATGGTGCTGTTCACCCAAGCCGAGGGCATGTCGGTCCTGCACGAGACGGTCTACGAGGACCGTTTTGTGTACGTGCCCGCCCTTCAGAAGATGGGTGGCGAGATCGAGCTGTTCTCCACCTGCCTGGGCGGCTCGGCCTGCCGGTTCCACGAGACCAGCTACGTGCACTCCGCGGTGGTCCGGGGCGTATCGACCCTGCGGGGGGCCGAGGTGGAGATACCCGACGTGCGGGCCGGATTCTCGAGCGTCATCGCGGCGGCCGCTGCAGACGGGCCGTCGGTGCTGCGCGGCGTCCAACATCTCGAGCGCGGGTATCACCGCCCCGCCGACCAGTTGCGGTCGCTCGGCCTGGATCTCAAGACCCGATAGTCCGGACAAAAAGAAAACCCCGCGTGCCCAACTCATTCGACTTGTCCGGCGCCGGGGCCGCCCTGTACGCCTTCGACGGCGATCGCTACCTCCCGGGCCCGCTGACGGTGGGACCCTGGTCACCCGACGCACAGCACGGCGGGCCGGTGGCCGCTCTCCTGGCCGGCGCGGCGGAAGCTGCCATCGACCCGGTGTTCCCCGGCATCGAGGTGCAAACGGTCCGGCTCACCGTCGAGCTGATCAGACCGGTCCCCCTGACCCCCTTAGAGGTGACGGCATCGGTCGTCCGTCCGGGCAAGAAGGTCCAGCTGGTCGAGGTGACGCTGCGGGCCGGCCCCGACCCGGGCCAGGACGTGGCTCGGGCCCGGGGCTTGCGCATCCGGCGGGAGGCAATGGATGTCCCGATCGATCGGACACCCCCGGTTGCTCCCAGGCCGGAGCTGCAAGACGGGAACGACGAGACCGAAGAGCGGGGCGGGCCGCGCACCGCATTCGCCGAAGCCATGGACCTGCGCTTCGTGAAGGGCTCGTGGGAGGAGCTCGGTCCGGTAACCATGTGGACCCGGCTGAAGGTGCCGGTGATCGAAGGCCAGGAGCCGTCAGCCCTACAGCGGGCCGTGGCCGCCGCCGACTTCGGCAACGGCGTCAGCCGAGTGCTCGACATCGAACGTCACCTGTTCATCAACCCGGACCTGACCGTCGCCCTGGCTCGGGTGCCCGACGGGGAATGGCTGTGCTTCGACGTGGTCTCCCGCCTGTCGCCCGAGGGGTACGGCCAGGCCGAGAGCCAGATCTTCGACTCGGCTGGTCCGATCGGGCGGGCCGTGCAGTCCCTCCTCGTCGAGGAACGCTGACGGTAGGACCGCCGTCGGAGGTCTCGGACGGCAGCCGGCCGGGGGCAGACCATTTGTGGTCACTTGACCCACATATGTGGGGGTGAAGTGACCACAAATAACACCGGGCACGGCCGTTCGTGTACCTCGGCGCAGTTGTTCAGGTGAGCTCGTATCGCCGGCGCAGGTCGAGATTGCGAAAGACGGGCGGGGTGTCGCATAAGCGGGCCAGAGCGTCGGCGAATTCGGCAGTTTCGGGAAGCCCGGAGTTGTCCATGGCCTCTCGGTAGCCCGGGAACTAGACGATTTGGATGTAGGTGTCGGGCCGGTCCCGATCGGCGACCAGGGCGGCCCGGGCCACGCTCCGCCGCCTCTCGGTCTGGGCCACCCACTTTTCGGTGAGCGCCTCGACCTCGGCGGGGCGCGTGGTAGTCAATTCTACGATCTGGATGAAAGACATCGTCAGCTCCTTGTAGGTCTTCTGGTGGTCGGGATCTTCTAGGACTTCTAGCAATCGAGGGTTCAGGCGGCTTCCACCGGGTTGTCCGCCATGCGGCCCCACTCGGCCCACGAGCCGTCGTAGACCTCGACGCCGCTGCGGCCCAGCAGGTGAGACAGGACGAACCAGGCGGTCGCGGCGCGCCCGCCGATGGTGCAGTACGTGATCAGCCTGCTGTGGCTGTCGAGGTCCACTTGAAAGAAGACGTCACGAAGCTCGCCGGTGGATCGGAACGCTCCTCGAGGGTCATAGAGCCCATCAATCGGCTGATGCACCGCGGTCGGGATGTGCCCGGCCCGTCCGTTGGGCTCCATCGCCCCGGACGGCCAGAACCGGTCGCCCCGGTATTCGAGGTCGGAGCGGACATCGACAATCGTGGCTGAAGGCGCGCCGATCGCTTCTTCGACATCGCGGCGCGCCGCCCGTACGGTCCGGTCCTCACCACCCAAGGGGTAGCCGCCGGCCAGAGACCCGGCTGCTACGCCGTTCCCGGACGCCCGGTTCCAGGGGTGGCCTTCGTCGCGCCAGGTATCGCGAGAGCAATCCAGGATGCGCACGTCGGAATGGCCGTGAAGCTTCATCAACCAGAACCCCATGGCGGGCGCGTACCCGTAGAAGACCACGGTTGTCTCCGGGGTGATCCCAGAGCGAACGAACAGCTGTTCCAGGGCAGGGCGCTCGACCAGGCGGTAATCGCCGTCCTTCAGGTCGGAGTAGATGTTCCAGAGGACCGCCCCGTCGATGTGCCATTCGTCAAACGCGGCTCGGCTGACGTCCACCTCGACCACCCTGACGTCGGGGTCCGAGAGGTGGCTGGCGAGCCAATCGACGTCGACGAGCACATCTCGCCTCCTATCCGATTCGGTGGGGAGATGGTGGCTTGGTTCCGGCTTCATCTGTCCTCCTTGATGACAACGTTCATCAAGGGTTTTACGACGTCATGGTTGCGCCAACCTTGGGTCGACCTTGGCGAAACCTTGGCGGGCCCAGCTCAACGTCTCCCTACTCCACTTGGATCCAGCTGAGCAGGTCCTCCCGGTTCACCGTGTCCAGCAGAGCGGGATGGTCGCTGGCCATGTGCCCCCTGATCACCCCGATCACCTGGTCATCACTGTCGCCGCGGGCCACGAACCCGCATTCACACCGGATCAACTTCATCGTCGAACCTCCCGTTCAAGCTCCGCAGCAGCGTATTGGCACAATGTTGGCGTGACCTTGGCGCAGTCGCCCCCCGTGCGCATCCAAATCTGCGGTCCACTCGCGGTCGAGCGCGACGGCCAGCGCGTCGAGTCCTTCTTACCCGGCCGCCAAGGGCGGCTGCTGTTCACCTACCTCGTTGTCAACCGGCGCCGCCAAGTCCCCCGTAACGAGCTGGCCGAGGCGATGTGGCTGGAACCCGACCCGGCCGCGGTGGACACCCGCCTCAACCCGTTGCTTTCCAAGCTGAGGCGCGTCTTCGGTCCTGACACCGTCGAGGGCCGCTCCACCCTGCGGTTGTGCCTCCCCAACGTGTGGGTCGACCTCGAAGCGGCCGTGGAGGCCATCCACCGGGCCGAGTCCGCGGTCGCCCAGGAGGAATGGGCGCGAGCCTGGGGACCGGCCCTCACCGCCCTTTTCGTCGCGGAGCGCGACGTTATGCCAGGCGAGGACGCCCTGTGGCTCGACGAGATCAGAAACCAGCTGGCCATCCTGCGACTGCGCGCCCTCGAGTGCTACGCGGCGGCCGGCTTGGGCATTGGCGGGACCGAGCTTGCCGCAGCCGTCCGAGCCGGCCATCAACTCGTCCGCCTGGCGCCGCTACGAGAGAGCGGTTACCGCTACCTCATGGCAGCTCTGGCCGCCCAGCACAACCTGGCCGAGGCTCTCCATGTGTACACCGAGCTCAGCGACTGCCTGCGCGATCAACTCGGCGTCTCGCCCAGCCCGGCCACACGGGAGCTCTACCAAGGTCTTCTAACCGCTACTTGAACCGTCGAGCGCCTGGGCCAGCCGGCGCAAGACCAAGGTGGCGACGGCGATGGGGTCGGCCGATACACCGGAGCCCGGGCCGGGCTGGCGGCTCAACTGCCGGGCGTGCTCCAGGGCGGCTGCGTGACGGGCCGCCCACTGCTGTACCGCTGACCCCACCGTCGTGCCGCCGCCTTCCGATCCCTCCATCAGGGCGGCCAGCACGGCTCGTCTCCGCCACGCCCGGAGGTCGTCGATGAGCGCCCGGCCCTGCCAGGTCCGGAGCCGATCGGGCGGAGGGGAAGACGCCAGCGCAGCCCGAACTGCCTCGATCAAGGTGGCCACCCCGGCCACGCCGTCGACCAACCGCGTGGCCTCGACGGTCTCGGGCAAGGACCGCTGTGAGACGTCGACCAGCGATCCGGCTTCGACGACCAGCACCCGCAAGCGGGCGGCGAGGAACCGCTCGGCCAGCTCCGGGCTGCACCCGGTCCGGGTCAGGACGCCAACCTCGTCGCCGGTCAGGAGATCGGAGAAGGCCGTCGCTCGAGCGGCCAGGTCCCCGTCGCGGTCGGACGTCGCCGCCGCGTCGAGCCCGCCGGGAGAGGTCAGGTAGCTGCGGGTGAGGTCGTGCACGGCTTCGGCGACAGACCGATGGAGGACCGATTCGGTCTCTGCCGTCAAGCTGGCGCAGAAATCGGCGGTGAGCGCCTCCAGCTCGGCCCAGAGCTCACCCGCGCCGGTAACCGAGCGAGCTACCCAGAACGCGACCGCCACCTCGTCCAGGCCGCGACCCAACTCAGCAGCCAGGTCGTGGGCCCACACGACGCCCATCTGGTCGACGATCTCCCCGGCGACGTCGGTCGCGACAAGCTGCGGGTACAGCCGGTGCTCGGGGACCAGGTCGGCGAAGTCGTCGCGGATAGGACGGGGGAAGTAGGGCAGCACCGCCCCGAGGAACACTTGGTCAGCTGTCCGCGGTGACCCCTCTATGGCGCCGACCAGGTCGGACTTGGCGAAGGCCAACACGGTGGCCAGCTCGGGTCGTATCAGCCCGGCGCCCGCCGATCGCCTGATCCGGAACTCCTCCGCGTCGGGTAGCACCTCGACCCTCCGGTCGAGGTGCCCGGCCGTCTCCAGGTCATCGATCAACGCCTCATAGGCGTCGAGGTCCCGGTCGCTCCCGGCAGCCGCCCGATTCAGGGCAGCCACGCTGTGATCGACCTGGCGGAGCACCTCGGCGGCCACCTCGCCCTCGGAGCGCTCGAGGTAACCGTCCCGGTCAGCGGGAGCCAGGCGGCCCCGTTCGATGGCCAAGGCGAGCAAGATCTTCAAGTTCACCTCGCGGTCGGAGGTGGCGACGCCGGCCGCGTTGTCGATGAAGTCGGCGTTGATCCGTCCGCCGCGGCGGCTGTAGCGGATCCGGGCTTTCTCGGTCACCGCCAGGTTGGCGCCTTCGGCGATGACCCGGGCCCGGACCTGGTCGGAGGTGATGCGCAGCCCGTCGTCGGGGTGATCGCCGACCTCCACGTCCGGCTCGTCGGGGGCCTTTATGAACGTGCCTATGCCCCCGAACCAGATCAGGTCCACGGGCGCGGACAGGATCGCTCTGATCAGATCCGGGGGGTGGGCCGACTCCGACTCGAAGCCGAGGGAGGCGGCCACCTCGGACGAGATGGGCACGACCTTGGTGTCGCGGGCCCAGACGCCGCCACCGGGCGAGATGAGCCCTCGGTCGTAGTCAGCCCAGCTGGACCGCTCCAGCGAGGCCAGCCGGCGACGTTCGGCGAAGGACTTCTCGGGGTCCGGGTCGGGGTCGAGGAACACGTGGCGGTGATCGAAGGCGGCGATGAGCCGGATGGCCCGACTCTGGAGCATTCCGTTGCCGAACACGTCGCCCGACATGTCCCCCACGCCGACCACGCGGATGGGGTCGGACATGACGTCCACCCCCAGCTCGCGGAAGTGACGGCGCACCGCCACCCAGGCCCCCCGGGCGGTGATGCCCATGGCCTTGTGGTCATAGCCCCTCGACCCTCCTGAAGCGAAGGCGTCGCCCAGCCAGAACCGGCTGTCGTCACTGATGGCATTGGCCAGGTCGCTGAAGGTCGCGGTGCCCTTGTCGGCGGCCACGACCAGATAGGGATCGGGGCCGTCGGCGGCTACGACCCGATCGGGCGTCACGATCTGGCCGTTCACCAAGTTGTCGGTGATACCGAGCAGGGCCCGGATGAACCTCTCGTAGGCGCGCCTCACTTCGTCGGGACCGGGCCGGGCTTTGGCCGGGCCCGGTCCCGGGCTCGTCGTCGGAGACGGGGCCCGGCAGACGAAACCCCCTTTGGCGCCGGTGGGAACTATGACGGCGTTCTTCTTGACCTGAGCGAAGGCCAAATCGAGTACCTCCGTCCGGAAGTCGAGAGGACGTTCGCTCCACCTGATGCCACCCCGAGCGATCAAGCCAGCCCGGATATGGATCCCCTCGACCGTGGGGCCATGAACGAACGTCTCGACCAGGGGCCGGGGGGGTTGCAGGTCGGGAACGGCCGGACCGGTGAACTTGAGGACCAGGGGTGCCTCGGCCGGTCCAGGTCCGGGGCGGAAGTAGCTCGTGCGCAACGTGGCGTCGATCAAGGCCAGCAGGGCGCGGAGGACCCGATCCTCCTCCAGTTGGGTCACCAGCTCGAGCTGGGCCAGGCACAGGGCCCGCTCCTGAGCGCCGCGGCTGACCGCCGACTCGGGCCGGGCCAGATCGGGCCGGGCCAGATCGGAATGGTCTGGATCGGGGGGTGATGGATCGGAAGCTGTCGCAAAACCCGCGGGAGGGAGAAGGCGGCGGCTCGTCGTCGACCGACTCATCTTTCCGCTCGCATCCACGGTATGGGACGAGCCGCCGCCTCCTCCCACCTCGAAGTAGTTTTGCGACAGCTTCTCGGCACGGTCCGGATCGAACCGGGCCTCGAAATAGGCGGTCAGGGCCCGGGCCACGTCGGGGTACTGCGACAGCGGGCCTGCCATCTCGTCCCAGGAGAGGGCGACGCCCACTTGTGACCAGTACCGCAGGTAAGCGCGCAGCACGGCCACCTGGCGCCACCCGAGCCCGGCCGAGGTGACGAGCCGGTTCAGCGAGTCCACGTCGGCGTCGCCCCGAGCGCAGGCCTCGATGGCTTCTACCAGGCGGGGGCCATGTATCTCGGGCACGAACCGCAGAGCTTCGGGGCCGTACGGAGCGTCGGCCCGGATCCCGATGTCGTCGATGTGCACGCCGGGGGCGCCGTCGCGGCCGGGCCGGAGACGCAGGGGGATCGCTTCGACCACGACCAGGCCGAAGCTCTCCAATAGAGGCAGGATCCGGGTGAGCACTATTCCGCTCACGCCGATGCGTCTCAGCCGGAAGGTGCACGCGGCATCGGCCGCCGGTCGGACCGACACCCGGTCGGCGGGCCCGAACCCGGCACCGGTAGGCCCGCCCGCAACCGGTTCGGAGCTGGATTCGGCGCGCAGGTAGCGCGTGGGAGGAACGAGGGCGTCAGAAAGGGCCTCGATCTCAGCCAGGTCGTGGGCCGCCTCGGTGGGGGTCGTCTGCTCCCGATAGCCGGCCGGAAGCCGGGCCAGAAAGGCCTCGATCTCGTTACGGCCCGTGGCCGGCACCAGAGCGGCCAGCTGCTCGTCCCAGGGCTGGTCCTCCGAATCGGACGGTTCGGGCGCGGTCACATATCCGAGCTTCCCACAAGCCAGGAGCACACCGATGGAGGACTGGGGGCGGAGGTCTCAGAAGCTGTCGTAAAGGTGGGAGAAGGCGGCGGCTCATCCCATACCGTGGATGCGAGCGGAAAGATGAGTCGGTCGACGACGAGCCGCCGCCTTCTCCCTCCCGCGGTTTTGCGACAGCTTCTCAGGGCCCCAGGGCCGTGGTCTCCCGGACCGAAACCCGGGAACGGACGGGCCGGGGTGAGCGGGCCAGAGCATCGACGCCGGGCGCATCGCGGCCCGGCGTGTCGGGGCCGGTCCGGTCTCTGGCTACGGCACTGGATCGGCCGACGCCACTTTCCACGCCGGGGTGGAGGGCCCAGCTCAGATCGAAGCCGTCGCCGATGGCCCGGACCGAGGTCACCCGGGGGCCAGCCGGATGGGCCGCGTAGAGCGCCAAGCCTCGCCGTACGGTGCTCGCCGTCGCACCTCGGTCCCGGGCGTAGAGCACCACAAAGTGAGCCTGGTCGTGGGCATCGACCAGCTTGTTGCGTACCGACCGGGCCGTGGGCAGGCGGCCATCGCGCTCCTCCACGGGCACCCAGGACTTCACTTCCACGCCCGCCCCGCAGACCATGAGGTCCGGAGTCCGCCCACCGCTTCGGGACTCGCGCCGCGACACGACGTCATGTCCTTCCGAGGCGAGTAGCGCCGCCACTGCGTGCTCCTCGTGGCTCAAGCGCCGGGCGGACTCGTCCAGCTGGCCGTGGTGAGCTGGGGGATGGCTGCAGCCTGTGCCGATCTCGGACGCCGGAGCCGCCTGCCACCGCCCGGGGGCCTTCGGGGTCATGCGGGCAGATCGGCGGGCCGGATGGAAGCTCCAGCCGGATCGGTTGCACCGCCGGCGGGATCGGCCGGACCGCCGGCGGGATCGGTAGGAGGGGCGGCACCACGGGGGTCGCGGTACTGGAGGTCGTGAACCAGCAGGGTCGCGTACCCGCCCTTTTGCATTCCCTCCGACACCAGGCGCAAGAGAGCGGTCTCGGCCGCGTCGAGCAGCCGGGTGCCATTGCTCACCTGAGTGCCGAGCACGTAGCGGTAGCGCTCCAGGAGCAGCTCAGCATCGTTCAGGAACGGATGGACCCGCAGTTCGGCGCGTACCCCTCCCTCCTCGAGCACCCAGACAGTGCCGTCACCACCTGGTCTCAGCTCCATCCGAGCCAGACTGCGGATCTCGTCGGCCACCTCGTCGATGGCGCGGTCACAGTCGATGAACAGGTCAATCGATCGGGACATCAGGTTTCATCTCCTCTTCACTGCTCTTGGAGTCAACTGCGTTCGACACGGGCCGGCTCCGGGAGATCGGAGCCCGGCGATAGAGGCCGCAGGAGCAGGCGAGGAGGAGAATGAACTCCGCCGGATCCCATCGTCTCACCGGGGTGTGACGCTTTCAAGGCACACGGCCTCGGAATTGTGAGGGAATCCCAAGGTTCCTCACAGCCGGACCGGAGCGCCGGACCCGAGCATCACTCCATGTCCACCCCTGCCGTCCTCGAGGGACGACCCGAGCCCGACCTGGCTGCACCGCCCGTCGAGATCGTGGTGCCCGTCTACAACGAGGAACACGACCTCGAGCCGAGCGTGCGCCGCCTACGGCGCTTCTTGGACGAGCGCTTTCCCATCCCAACTATTGTCATCATCGCTGACAATGCCAGCACCGATCGCACATGGGAGATCGCCAGCGAGCTGCAGCGCACGGTGCCGGGTGTCAGGGCCGTGCACCTCGACGAGAAGGGGCGGGGCCGGGCCGTCAAGCACGTATGGTCCGGATCGTCCGCCCG
>JAFAWZ010000294.1 GCA_019241495.1 Acidimicrobiales bacterium
GAGGGGGCGGTTGACGGGCTGTGCCGCCACGGGGTCGATCCCGCCTCCATAGACGTGGCCTGGACACCCGGCGCATTCGAGCTGCCGTTGGTTGCAGCCCGACTGGCGTCGAGTGGGTCCTACGACGCGGTCATCACCCTCGGTGCGGTCATCCGGGGCGCCACCGGCCACTACGACTTCGTGGCCGGGCAGTGCGCGGCCGGAGTTCAGCGGGTCCAGCTCGACACAGGAGTACCCGTGGTGTTCGGGGTGCTCACCACCGACACCATCGAGCAGGCGGTGGAGCGCTCCGGAACGAAGGCCGGGAACAAGGGGTTCGAGTCGGCCATGACCGCCATCGAGATGGCGAACCTCCTGGCGACCTTGCCCAAACCCGAAGCCTGAGCTCGACACCCCCGGTACGGTGACTTGCTGATGCTTCGCCTGGTCCTCCCCAAGGGCTCGCTCGAACGGGCCACTCTCGACCTGTTCGAGGCCGCCGATCTGGCCGTCATCCGCAGCTCCGACGTCGACTACCGAGCCAGCGTCGACGACCCCAGGGTCTCGGAGGTGCGCATCCTGCGGCCCCAGGAGATCCCGGAGTACGTCGCGGAGGGCCTTTTCGACCTGGGCATCACCGGCCGGGACTGGATCGAAGAGACGGCGAGTGACGTGACCTCGCTGGGCCAGCTCCGCTACAGCAAGGCCACCACGCGGCCCATCCGGCTCGTTCTGGCCGTGGCCGGCGACTCGCCGGTCCGGGAGGTTAGGGACCTACCCGCCGGTACCCGGGTATCGACCGAATACCCCTCGCTCACCCGTCGCTTCTTGCACGACCACGGAGTCGAAGCCGAGATTCGGCTGTCGTACGGTGCGACAGAGGCCAAGATCCCTGAGGTGGCCGACGCGGTCGTCGAGATCACCGAGACAGGCCGGGCCCTGCGGGCCGCCGGCCTGCGCATCATCGCCACCGTTCTCGAGTCCTACACCGAGCTGGTGGCCAACCCGAAGTCCTTCGCCGACGACACCAAGCGCCATGCCATGCAGCAACTGAAGACGCTCCTCGATGGTACGCTGATCGCCCGCCAGCGGGTGCTGGTCAAGCTGAACGTGGTGGAAGCCGCCCTCGACGCGGTGATCGAGCTGCTCCCCGCCATGAAATCCCCGACCGTGTCCAAGCTGTTCCGGGAGGACGGCTACGCGGTCGAGGCCGTGGTCCCCAAGCACACCATCAATACCCTCATCCCGGCCCTCAAGGACCATGGCGCCACCGACATCATCGAGCTGCCCATAGCCAAGATCGTCCCGTGACGCCTGCAACCCCGTGACAACGGCAAACCTGTGACAACAGTGACCGGGCTGACCATGATCGGGCAGGTCAGCGAGTTCGACGAGCAGGTGGGTCTGGGCGCAATCGCAGCCGGCTCGAACCGCTTTCCCTTCCACTGCACCCAGATCGCGGACGGTTCCCGGCGGATCGAAGTCGGGATCAACGTCACCTTCGTCGTCGAACCGGGTCGTCTCGGCCGCTGGGAAGCCGCGGCCGTGCGGCCCTACCCTTCCGATGAGGCCCCTTCTCCGGGAGACGCCCCGTCCTGACCGGCGTGGTGGGCCGCGGTGAGCTGCACGAATGCCATGCGCAGCTGGCCCAAACCAGCAGTCAGCTCCTCGCCCGGGCCGCCGAGGCGGCCTCCCATCCCTTCCACCAGGTACCCGAGGGCGTCGATGGCCAGGCGGGCCTGGTCCAGTTGGGGCGGATCGAGCGAGAGATGCAGGGCGGCCAGCTCGAACAGGCCATAGGCGTGGTTGGCAACCACCACGTCAGCCGGCGTTCGGGCCAGCTGATCGCGAAGCTGGGCCATCTGCTCGGCCATCTCGGCCTCAGTCGGTTCGCCGGGTCCGCCGGTCGAACCGGTCCGGGACTCGGTGGCCCCGGGCGGCGGGGTGGCAGCGGCTGGGTCTGGTTCCCGCCGGATCGGTCTTTCGCCTCCGGGCGTCCAAAGCGTGCTCATTGCGCTACCCTATGTTCCAAACGACATACAGGAAGCGGGGTCACTGATCCCCACCCGGCCATATTGTTCTCTCGGCGATGCCGGTAGGCAGGATGAGCCTGGGTCGTTCGGCCGCTGAGGGCGGCGTTGCTTTCTGACGCACGCCCTTTTTCGCGTCGGCGGATCTGGGCCCCTGATGACTAGGAGTGATGCCGCATAGCCCTAGCGCCTGACCAGAACGAGCACCGGACCAACGATCGTATACGGGCCCGAGAGGTACGCCTCATCGATCCCGAGGGCAATCAGCTGGGGGTGAAGGCCCTCCCCGACGCCCTCAACATCGCCCGCCAGATGGACCTGGATCTCGTCGAAGTAGCTGCCGAAGCCAACCCGCCGGTCTGCAAGATCATGGACTACAACCGCTTCAAGTACGAGGCGGCCCAACGGGCCAAGGAATCACGGCGCAAGGCGACCAGCACCGGGATCAAGGAGATGAAGTACCGGCCCAAGATCGGCACCGGGGACTTCGACACCAAGACCCGCCAGGTTGCCCGCTTCCTCGGTGAGGGTCACAAGGTGAAGATCACGATCATGTTCCGGGGCCGCGAGATGCAGCATCCCGAGCTCGGTCGGAAGATCCTCGATCGGGTGGCGGAAGAGGTGGTCGACCTGGG
>JAFAWZ010000295.1 GCA_019241495.1 Acidimicrobiales bacterium
TCTCGGAGCAGATCACGACCAAGCTGGCACGGGAGCACGGGGTCAAGCTGATCGTCGCGGCCTGCAACACGGCCGCCGCGGCGGGCATCCCCGGCGACCTCGGGGTGCCCGTGCTCACCGTGATCGAGCCCGGGGTGCGCGCCGCCATCAAAGCGACCCAGTCGGGCCGGATCGGTGTCATCGGTACCGTTGGCACCATCTCGTCGGGCGCCTACCAGCACAGCTTCGCGCTCGCCGACCCGGATGGCCGGGTGGAGCTGACCTGCGCCGCCTGCCCGGGGTTCGTGGACTTCGTGGAGCGCGGCGAGACCGACTCCGACCAGATGTACGTTCTGGCCGAGCGGCTGCTCGCGCCCATCCGCGACGCCAAGGTCGACGCCCTCCTGCTGGCCTGCACCCATTACCCGTTCCTGGCCCGGACCATCAGCGACGTCGTGGGCCGCGACGTCGTGCTGGTCAGCTCGGCCGACGAGACGGCCTTCGAGCTGCGCAGCCTGCTGGCCGGGCGGGGTCTCGGCGGGCGGGACGCCTCGGGGGGGTCGCACACTTGGATCTCGTCGGGTGACGTGCTGACCTTCCGCCAGCTCGGGCGCCGTTTCCTCGGCCCGGAGATCGATCAGGTCATCGCTTGGGATCCAGCTTGACAGCGGGCCCGCTCACCCTGACCGTCCTCGGCTGCGACGGGTCCTATCCCGGCCCGGGCGGCGCCTCCAGCGGCTACCTGGTCCAGTACCAGGGCGCGTCGGTGTGGCTCGACGCCGGGTCGGGGACCTTCGCCAACCTCCAGCGTTACGTGGCCATAGAGGACCTCGACGCGGTGGTGATAACCCACGAGCACGTGGACCACTGGTCCGACCTCGAGCACCTGGCCGTCGCGGCCCGCTACGTCGTGGTCCGAGACGACGTGCCTCTCTATTGCGAGCCGGATCTGGTCTCGGCCATGCGGACCGCGTCGGCCGCGACTGTGCTGGCGTGGAGCCGTATCGGTCCTGGTTCGAAGCTGGACATTGGCGGGATGACGTTCACTTTTTCCCGGACTGACCATCCTGTGAACACACTGGCGGTGCGGGTCGACGCGGGCGGGCGCAGCCTCGGCTACTCTGCCGACTCCGGTCCCGAGTGGGGCCTGGCCCAGCTCGGACCGGGACTTGATCTGGCGCTGTGCGAGGCCACCTTCTTGTCGGAGAGAGAGGACGCCTTGGGATTCCACATGAGCGCCAAGCAGGCCGGGGCCACGGCCCGCGCCGCGGGGGTGGCAAAGCTCGTCATCACCCATCTGTGGCCGCGGACCGACCGCCGGGCGGCCGAGGAAGAGGCGGCCGCGTCGTTCGGTGGGCCGGTCCACGTGGCATCCATCGGCGACCGGTTCGAGGTCTGAGCATGGGTGTGCGAACCGACGGCCGCGAGCCGGATGACCTGCGCCCCGTCGAGCTGGTCCGTGACTACACAGTGTTCGCGGCCGGTTCGGTCCTGATCCGGATGGGCCGCACCGTCGTGCTGTGCACCGCGTCTGTGGCCGAGGAAGTGCCCCGGTGGATGCGCAACACGGGACGGGGCTGGGTGACCGCCGAGTACTCGATGCTGCCCGGGTCGTCGGTCGAGCGCATCGACCGGGAGGCGGCGCGCGGGCGCCAGTCGGGCCGGACCCAGGAGATCCAGCGCCTGATCGGTCGGTCCCTGCGGGCCGTTACCGACCTGGAGGCTCTGGGAGAGGTCCAGATCACCCTCGATTGCGATGTGCTTCAGGCAGATGGTGGCACTCGCACTGCCAGTATCTGTGGAGCGTACGTCGCGCTGCACGACGCCTGCTCGCGGTTGGAGCGGGCCGGCCGGTTGGCCAGCCACCCGCTGAAGGAAGGATGCGCGGCGGTCTCGGTCGGGATCGTGGACGCCTTGCCCATGCTCGACTTGGCCTACAGCGAGGACAGCCGGGCCGAGGTCGACATGAACGTGGTGATGACCTCGTCGGGCCGCTTCGTGGAAGTGCAGGGCACCGCCGAAGGACAGCCCTACAGCCGCAGTGAGCTCGACGAGCTGCTCTCGCTGGCCGAACACGGCATCGCCACGCTCCTCGAGGTCCAGGAGTCGGCCCTGGCCGAGCCGCCTCCGCCCCGGGTTCCGTGAGATTCGTCCTGGCCAGTGCCAACTTGGACAAAGCGGCCGAGATTCGAGAAATACTCGGTTCCAGCGTGGAGCTGGTTCCCCGCCCGTCATCGGTAGGGGACGTCGACGAGACCGGTACCTCGTTGATAGAGAACGCCCGGCTCAAGGCCCGGGCGCTCGTCGACGCC
>JAFAWZ010000119.1 GCA_019241495.1 Acidimicrobiales bacterium
ATGGACCAGCGCAACGCGGGGGGCTCGTCGGCACCGGTCTCCGCAGGCGATGGTTGGCGCAGCTTCACCGAAGACCATCTCGCCCTGGCCGACGAGCTGCGAATCGATCAGACGCACCTCATGGGCGGCTGCATCGGGTCGTCTTACTGTCTCTCCATGTGCCAGATCGCGCCGGAACGGGTGTCCGCTGCGGTTCTCCAGAACCCGATCGGCCTCACGGACGCCAACCGTCAGCTCTTCATGGACATGTTCGACGGCTGGCCCGGACTCTGCGCGCCGCCCGCCCCGAGCTCGACGCTGACGCATTCGACAGTTTCGGTGCCAATATGTTCGGCGGCGAGTTCGTCTTCAGCGTCGACCGCGACTTCGTGCGGCGCTGCCCGGTCCCGCTTCTCGTCCTGGCCGGCGACGACGAGTTCCACCCGACCTCGGTGGCCGAAGAGATCGTCTCCCTCGCTCCCCAGGCCGAGCTGATAGTGGGTTGGGCCGGGCCAGAGAACAAGCCGCGCACCGAGCTGCGGGTGCGGGAGTTCCTGCTGGCCCACACGCCCGCCCCGGCGTAGCTGTCTATTCCTCGGCTACCAATGCGAGAGCGTCCAGGAGCCGGGGCGCCAGCTCGGAGCGGCACATGAGGAGATCGGGCAGGTAGGGGGGATCCTGGTTGTAGAGCAGAGGTGAGCCGTCGAGCCGGGAGCAGTGGAAGCCAGCCGATAGGAGCACCCCGACAGGCGCGGCCGAGTCCCATTCCCACTGCCCCCCGGCGTGCAGGTAGGCGTCCGCCTCGCCGCGCAGCACGGCCATGGCTTTGGCCCCGGCCGACCCCATCGGCGCTACCTCGGCACCGACCACCTCGGCCACCGCCGCGGTGAAGCGGGGCGGCCGGCTGTCGCTGACCAGGATCAGGGGGCTCGACCCGGGAGGGCGATGCGGGACAAAAGGGTGGTCCGTGGCGTATACGGTGCCGACCGCGGGCAGGGCCACGGCCGCCGCGGCGATGGCGCCTGCTTCCCAGAGCGCCACATGGACGGCCCAGTCGGTTCGGCCGGCCATGGCGTACTCCCGGGTCCCGTCGAGCGGATCGACGATCCATACCCTCGAGGCCGACAGCCGGTCCGGGCTGTCGGCGGCCTCCTCGGACAGCACCGCGTCGCCCGGTCGGGCCTCGGCGAGCCGAACGAGGATGAGCTCGTTGGACCGGCGGTCACCCTCTCGGCCACCGAGGTGGCGGATCCCGACGAGCATCCGGCCGGCCTCTTCGACGATCGACGCCGCCAGGCGGGCATCGGTCATCTCTTTGTGACCCGATCGACTTTTTGTGACGCGTTACGCGTAAATATCGCGGTTGACGCGTCACGAAGAGCTGATCTGATCGAGGGGCGCCACCAGTCGGGGACGCTCATCGCACCGTTTCGCCCCCAAGGCGGCTCACTGATCCAGGCCGAGCTCACCAACCACCAGGTCGGCCATGGCCGTCGGGCCGCCGTGGCCCGGGCGCAGCACCAGGTCGGGCCGGCCGGGCGCCTCGTAGGGGTCGTCGACCCCGGTGAAGCCGCGGATCTCCCCGGCGCGCGCCTTGGCGTAGAGGCCCTTCGGGTCGCGCCCCTCGCACACGTCGAGGGGGGTGTCCATGAAGATCTCCACGAAGCGCAACCCGGCCGCCTCGTGGGCGGCCCGGACCCGATCCCGGTCGGCGCGGTAGGGGCTCACCAGCGACACGACCGCGACCAGACCGGCGTCGGCGAACAACCGGGCCACCTCGCCCACCCGCCGGACGTTCTCCGCCCGGTCGCCCGCCCCGAAGCCGAGGTCGGCGTTCAGCCCGTGGCGCAGATTGTCCCCGTCGAGCAGGTAGGCGGGACGGCCAGAGCCCACCAGCCGGCGCTCCACCTCTACCGCCACGGTGGACTTACCCGACCCGGAGAGACCGGTGAACCAGATGGTCAGCCCGGCCGCCGGCCGCTCCTCGCGCGACACCGCGTTGGAGTGCCAGACGACCTTGGCCGCCACCGTGGGCTGCTCGGAGCCGAGGATCATTCCCGCGCCGACCGTGTTGTTGGTGGCCGGATCTATGAGGATCAGGCTGCCCGTGGCCCGGTTGCGCCGGTACGGGTCGAACATGAGCGGTGCCTGGGCCCGAAGGCGCACCCGGCCGATCTCGTTCAGAGCCAGCGCCCGGACGGCCTCGTCGCGATGCAGCGTGTTCACGTCCAGGCGGTACTCGAGCAGGTCGACCCGGGCTGGGGCGGTGCGCGTCGTCTGGCGAATGAGGAACCGTGACCCGGTCTTCAGGCTCGAGCGCTCCGAGAACCAGCAGACCATGGCGTCGATGTCATGGCTGACCATGGGCCGGTTGTGGGGCCGGCAGATCATGTCACCCCGACTGACATCAATGTCGTCGACCAGGCGGATGGTCACCGCCTGGGGGGGGAAGGCCTGGTCGAGCAGCTCCCCTCCCGGGGCGCGCACCTCGGCCACGTGAGAGGTGAAGCCGGACGGCAGGACCACGACCTCGTCACCAGGCTTGAACACGCCGCCCGCCACCGTGC